>NZ_BCBP01000018.1:0-174309 GCF_001753955.1 Pseudomonas sp. NBRC 111139 | reverse complement strand
ATTGGGCTTTGTGCCCAGCCATATCAGGATTCAAAATGAAATTCTGAATGAAGGCTCTGCAATAGCGAGAAAGGCTGCCTTGATTAGTGGGCCAGCTGATCCTGGAGTAGAAGCACCGGGCGGGCGCAGATAGCGCACGACCGGTGCTATTCACTCACTCGTCGATACCGATACGCTTGAGGCTTTCAAGGGCCTTACCACACTCAGGTGAGCCATGCCGTAAACCGCAGGCCAAGGCAGCTTTGAGGCTCATCACACCGCCTACAAAACCGACTTGATTGCCGACTCCGTGTCCGTCCGAAAATCCCTGATCATACGCAATCTCGACAAGCGCATTGATCGCCGCCAGGGTGTCTTGTTTGTTTTTACTGTTCTGCATATCTACTCCGCGAGCATTCAGCTCATATCGCTCGGTTAGGTGGCGGCACCTTCAGGTTT
Source organism: Pseudomonas sp. NBRC 111139 (assembly GCF_001753955.1). Taxonomy (NCBI): domain Bacteria; kingdom Pseudomonadati; phylum Pseudomonadota; class Gammaproteobacteria; order Pseudomonadales; family Pseudomonadaceae; genus Pseudomonas; species Pseudomonas sp. NBRC 111139. The sequence continues at coordinate 173,871 of NZ_BCBP01000018.1, read as the reverse complement.
GGGCTGAGCGAATCCCGCTCCCATAGCCAATCCCTTCAGGGGAGGGCAAAGCCCCGCCACCGAAAGAAAATCAGCTATTGAGAGCAGGTGGCTCGTTTTGGTCATCGGTGCTGCTCGCATCCCCGCACTGGCACTGAGTGGGTACATCCGGATAGCCGCTGTGTTTCTCGATGAACAGCGTTCGGCAGGTTTCGCACCCATAGATCCGCGGCAGAGACTTCAAACCCTCTGGCAACACATCGCTCAGAGGCTCGTTATGCCAAGGAGCTCCGTCAAGGATCCTGGAGCGCAGGATGTTTCCCAGGCGCCAGGTGTCACTTTGTGCGCGCCAGGACCACATCGGCGCAGAAAGCGAATACTGGATGAAGGTCTCTTGTGACTGCCTGGCGAGCGGGTACTTGGGGCGGGTCCAGCCGGAATCGATGATGCTGAAACCCATGCCCATTTCTGCGCTCGGATGGGTCTTTTCACCAAAGAAACGGTCATGCGTCGCTGGAGCCGTCGCATGATGGTCAGTCGGTGGGAATACCCACAAATAACACTCATCTCGGTTCACCATGCTGATGAGCTCGCTTGGCCCGCGCATAGGGGAATTTGCAGCCAAGGCGAAGCGATCCTTCCACGACATGTTGGGAGGCGGCGCAATACCAGCAGCGATGGCCAACGTGGCCGTCTTGGGGACGAACCGATCGCCGAGCTCGTTCAGATCCAGATTCTTGCAGAGGGCTTTGAAGGCCTTTTTGCGAGTCTTCGAGGTGAAGGTGGGGTCAAGAAGCAGGCGAACCTGGTTCACGCCGATTCCCGCGGTTCGTAGCACCTCGATGACCTCTTCTGCCACACCGACTGCTTGAAGATCGGTCAATCCCAAGCACTTTTTCGCACGCTCGACCGCCGCGTAGAGGTTGTACTGCCGTGTGTCGTTGTCACGACTGACCTGGATTGGGAGCTTGTCTTGGGAGGCTACTTGCGGTGCAACGGAGCCGATGGCCGCGTGGAACAGCTGGTGGATGTCCTGGTGAGAATACAGGCGGCCAGAAGCCGAAAACGAGGCGTGCAGCTGAGCAGCGAGAGGTTGAAGCAGCTTTTTGGCAGACATGACTATCCCCTAAAGAGCGACGTTGGGGTAGCTGCGCTTGTAGGGCCGTTAGACGCGAAGCTGGACGTCGAATCAGGTTCAATCATGAGTAGGAGTCAGGTTTGATTTGCTTGCACGGCCACCATGCAAAGCCCGACGCGGCAATCACACCAGATTCGCCGAGCGTTGGCAAGAGAGGTCATCGGTAAGCAAAAGCAGGTAGGAGGAGGGCGCTCCATGCTTGATCACGTCAGAAACAGGAAAGCCGGAAGCACATACAGCGCTTCCGGCTTTCTCACGTCAGACTGATGAGAGGGATCAGAAGACGTATTGCAGACGGGTCACGATGGCATTGCCGCTGTCGTCGCCCACGGTGTTCTCGTTATTGTCGGTACGCACGTTGATGTAGTTGGCACTGACTTTCACCGCCTCGTTGACGTACCAGTTCACACCCACAGTGTGGCTCTTGGCCTTGCGCTCGTTTGATTGGTCCGCTGCGGTGACCAGGTTGCCGTCTTCGACCTTGATATCGTCAAAGCGGTAGAAGACTTCCCAGGCCCCCAGTTCCTTGTTCTCTGGTTTGATAGTGTCGAACTTGGCACCGTCGAGCTTGTAGATACGCGGCTCGCCGGTCAGGGTGTAAGCCATCTGGGCGTAGTAACCGGAGGCCTTCATGTCGTTGTTGGCCTGGTCAGCTTTCAGCTTGCGGCGAAGGTATTCCGCTTGCACCGAGAACGGGCCGGTGGCCCAGGCACCTTCGAGACCCCAGACCGAATCGTCCTTCCACAGGCCATCTTGTGCGGCGGCACCGCCAAACAGCATGCGGTTACCGTTGGTGCCGGCATCGCCGCCGCCATTGGTATCTACACCGCGAACGCCCAGACGCGAACGAATCCGGGTATCGACCGCACTGTTTTTGAGGTCGCGGTAAGCGTACTGAGCACCGACGTGCAGGACGTTGCCATCACTGTGCAGTGGTGCGAACACGCCACGTACGTTGTAGCGCTTGGTGCTGTCGCCATCCGAGTTGTTGTTGGTTTCACTGAACACGCTACCGGAGACATAAGCCATGTCAGCGATGGTGCTGGTGGCTTGTACACCCATGCCGGCGTTGTCGTTGATCCAGTCCGCCAGGTCGTACGAGAGGTTCCGCTCCATGGCGGTGGTCCACTTCGAACTTGTGGCTTTCTCAAGACCGAAGTCGGTATAGAAACGGCCGAACCGCAGTTGGACCGGCTTGAAGCCGGTGTAGGTCAGGCTGGCTTCGTCGAAGTAGCCGTCGGAGTCGTTGCCCGTGTTGCGGGAAAGGTCGTAGTTGAGCTGATACTTCCAATCGCGGTACAGCACGCCGCCGAGCTCAAGGTAGGCGCGACGGAAGTACCCTGCGTCAGCGGTATCGCCATTCTTGGTGAAGACACCATCGAACCGGCCGTAATCGGCCTGAACTCGGCCGCCCAGTTTGAAACTGAATTCCTTGTCAGAAGTCGATACTTCAAGACCGCCCTTGGTCTTCAGAACGATGTCAGCTCCGTCAGTGGTTACTGTTCCGGAGAATGCTTGCGAGGAAAATGTGCCTATTATTGCGGCAGCCAACAGCTTTTCCCGCATGTTCGAAGAACGGATCATTGCTTGCCTCTCGTATGTTAAGTGCTTAGGTACCGACGTTGTGTTTCGCCCTGCGCCGGCCTAAATTGATCTTGCAGATGGGAGCAGGCCACGGTTGTCACCTGCTGTAACAAGATGCCTTTGTTCTAAGCACTCTGACTAGATTGCAAGCGAATATGACAGTTGTGTTTCTTAAGTGTTAACGGGAGAGTTTCAAACCTAACAAAACTGTTACCGAACAAGCCAGTCTTTCTTATCAAAGAAGCTCTTCTTGATCAATCTTCGAATTTCCAAAACCTGGGGATTACGTATCAATTTCGATTTGATAACAAGATAGACATCTTTCTCCTCCAGGTCGTCCAGGAAACCCGGCACGGGTAGGATATTTCTCTCCAGTTTTCGGCTGTAGTCGGGCAGCACTCCAATACACGCACCACCAACGACAAGGCCTCGTGATAGGTTGTAGCTCTTGACCCGAGTGGTACCGCCCTGATGCTCAGACATTATCGATGCCCACTTTCGTGAGCCCGCCAAGATCTCTTCATCCCAAGGGACAACGAGCATGAAGTTGTGCAAATCCAAGCTCTCCACAGGAAGGGTGACGCTCCTTGAGTAGCGGCTGGAAATGAACAGCGCGTGCCCAATCCGGCCGAGCCGTTCAAACCTATACGTAGGATGGCGATCAAAAGCGCCCTCATCATCTGGGCTCACGAAAGCGATACCCACATCGACTTCACACTCAGAAAGCATCTGCGTTGTGCACTCTGAATGGATTTCCAGCCGCATTTCGGCATGATCGCGTACGTAGGCGACTAGATCGCGGTTCACGATGTCGCTCAGCACTGGCTCTGTGATCGCGATGGTAAGCCTGGAGTCCTCCTTTTCACCAGACTTGCCCAGGCCTTCAGGGCCGAAGAGTTGGCACAGGTACTGGCTGACCCTCTCGCCTGTCCGGGTCAGAGCAAGCTTGTTGTGCTTGTAGACAAACACGGGAGCACCAATGTGCTCTTCCAGTTTCTCCAAGCGTTTGCGAAGGCCTACCACTGGCACATTGAGCCCTCGGGCAGCCTGTTTGAAACTGGCACAACGTGCTGTTGCGAAAAACTCTACGGCCAGCTGATCATCAATTGGCAGATCATCCAATATGTCAGGACTGTAAGAAACAACGCTGCTTGTATATGTTTCATTTTGTGTAACCATTCGATCCCCCTTCATTCGGGGAATCTAGCTCAATGTCGTCTGACATTTCCTTATCTTGACAACATTGTAATGCACAGGTCATGCGTGCGTTATTGGCAGGCCTTTATTTCAAAAGCGTAATCCTCAGGCAATCCCTCTGATATTGTAGCGTGCTAGTCTAGTGCGCCAACTCATTACTTATCATATATAGATTCAGCTAATTAAGCATTTACATTTAGTTCACTGTTTTTTCACCTTTGCCTCCATAGGCTTTGGCCATGGAAAATCAAAACCCACCTCTTATTACCTTACTAATTCGTTATCTGGGGATCGGCTTCATAGCAACGGGAATCCATTACGTGGTGTTCCTAGTGCTGGTTACGACAGAATTTGCTACTCCGTTGCTGGCCAGTATCTGTGGCGGCATGGTTGGCGCAATCGCAAGCTTTATTGGAAATAGGGCGCTCTGTTTTGTGGCAGATGGCTCTCGTAAGTTTCAGCCTGTCAGGTTTGCACTGGTCGCGTTAGCTACAAACTTCGGCAATGGCGTGGGTATGTGGTTCCTCATCAAGTCGAATCTGTCACCGCTTATCTCCCAAGTCCTAGTGACCTTAAGCCTCACTGCACTTGGATTCATTGCACATCGTTTTTGGACATTCAATCATGCAGACATTACATCGCTTTCCCGAGCGCCCTGATCCCTTGTTAACCATCGTGGTCCCTTGCTTCCAGGAAGAGGAAACCATCCCCGAGTTCCACCAGCGAATCACCCGCGTGGTTAAGCGCTTACCCGTCTCCTGCGAAATCCTCTATGTCGACGACGGCAGTAGTGACCGGACAGCCGACATTCTTCGCCACTATCAGGATGGGTCATCTGTACGTTGCCTGTCCCTGAGTCGCAACTTCGGTAAAGAGGCTGCACTGAGTGCCGGGATAGATCATGCCCGTGGCAGTGCGCTGATTTTCATTGATGTCGACCTGCAGGATCCACCAGAGCTCATCGCGGCCATGGTGGACTACTGGCAACGCGGCTACGACGTAGTGAACATGCAGCGCAACTTGAGAATCGGTGATTCGTGGTTCAAGCGCATGAGTGCCCGGGCTTACTACTGGGTCATGCAGCGCCTGGTGGAGAAGGTGGACATGCCGGCCGATGTCAGCGATTTCCGATTGATTGGGCCTGCGCCGCTGGCAGCACTGCGGGCGCTGGACGAACGCTCCAGGATTCTCAAAGGCATGATCGGCTGGGTAGGCTTTCGTACTATCGAACTGCCCTACAATCGCACTGTTCGCCATGCCGGGAGCACCAAGTGGAATGCATCTGGCCTGTTCAATCTGGCCATCGAGAGCATCGTCAGCTTCTCTCGCAAACCGCTGCGCATTTTCAGCCTCATCAGTTTCGGACTATTCGTCTCCAGCATCTGCTACATGCTCGCGTCGCTTGTGGCAGGCAGTTTCGACATCCATCACCTGATCGTCGGAATGGCTTCATTCATGTGCGTCGGTGTCGCCATGGTGGGAGAGTACCTGGGCGTGACACTCGCGGAAGTGAAGCGCCGGCCTCTCTATTTCCTGAAGCACAGCAACAAGGTAGATCCCGTGTCACTCCACCCTTCGATGGCTTCGATCGAGGGTAAGAAATGCTGAATCTGAAGAACGAGAGGACGCTGTGGTTGATCCTGGGTTCGATTTTGCTATTGCGCTTGGTGGGGCTGGGCATCTACCCGCTGATGGACACATCTGAGGCCCGCTACGCTGAAATGGCTCGCAAGATGGTCGAGTTGAATGACTGGATCACGCCCATGTTCGACTACGGGGTACCATTCTGGGGCAAGCCTCCGTTGTCCTTCTGGACTCAGGCCGCGAGCATGACGGTCTTCGGCGTTAACGAGTTCGCTGCGCGTTTCCCAGCGTGGCTACTACACCTGGCAAGCTGTTTCATCATCATCAAACTCGGTACGCAGCAGATTTCTCGTAACGCCGGCATCTGGGCTGCCATTATTTTTTCCAGCACCACACTTGGCCTGGTCTCCAGCGGTGTTGTGCTGACTGACCCTGTTTTGTCGTTCTCGATTCTGCTGGCCAGCTACGGTTTCTGGCGTTGGATGAAGTGCGCCAGCAAGGCGGATGCCTACCTGATGTTCGCAGGTCTCGGGCTGGGCTTGCTTGCCAAAGGGCCGCTGACCCTTGTGCTTATGGGGGCGCCGGCATTCGCCTGGTTCGTTATCTACAAGGAATGGGGACGGGTACTGAGGCTTCCCTGGATTAGCGGCCTTGTGCTCATGTTCGGTATATCCGTGCCGTGGTATGTCGCGGCCGAAATGAAAACGCCCGGCTTCATGGAGTACTTCTTCGTTGGTGAGCACTGGAGCCGCTACGTCGTCAGTAACTGGGCAGGGGACCTCTATGGTAGTGCTCATGCCAAGCCGTACGGCAGCATCTGGATCCAGCTCGGATTGTCGCTACTGCCATGGGCCTTGTTCCTACCACTGTTGATCCGCAAGCGTGGATCGATGCAGCGCTTCGAAGCCTACCTCTGGCTGTGGGCCTTGGCGACACCGGTCTTCTTCACATTTGCAGGCAACATTCTGTGGACCTACCTGCTACCCGCGCTGCCAGCGTGGGCCTTGCTGCTGTCTGCACGGGTCAGCGAAGTTGGCCCGAAGACCACCTGGGCTGCCGCTGCGAGCGCATTGGTGTTGCCAATCATCGGTGCGGGCATCATCTACGCCGGGGTACTAGAGGAGCGACCTCAGAATCAGCGAGATGTGGTTCAAGCCTGGCTCAATGTGCAGTCTGCTCATTCCGCTCCCCTGATCTATCCTGGCCGCCGCTCATACTCGTCGGAGTTTTACAGCAGCGGGAAGTCCGAGAACATCAAGGATCCTGCCAAGTGGCCGCAGGATGGCTCGTTCTATCTGTCCAGGCGCTTGCGAGACAGCAAGGATGGTCTGCCCGCTGATCTAGCTTGCACATCGATTACCGAAGCGAACGCCAGCCAGCTCCTGCTGTGCCATTGGAAGCGTACCGCACAAGGTGCCGAGGGTCTGGCCGGAGAAAGCAATGCGGAAACGCCTCGCAAGAACGAAGGCTAAATTCCAAGCACAAAAAAGCCAGGTTTTACCCTGGCTTTTTTGTCGATTACTTTCGTCATTTGAAGTCCTATTTAACCGCCGATTAATTGTCGGCTTGTTCCTTACCATCCTTGCTTTCTTTCTTTTGCTCTTGAGCGACTTGTTGTTTGTTCTGGTCCGAAGAGTCATCGCTCCATAGGCGAGCCTGTTCGGTTCGGAAGTTCTCGTTGAACTGTTTCGCTCGCTCGAAGCCGCCTTCAGCGTAAGCGGTACCCATGAGACCCAGCAGCAGGCTGCCAATAGCGATAGACTTGACAAATTTCATTGTGAACCTCGGTTCATACTAGGCCTACCTGATTAGCGGCCTTTGTTGGTTTGTAGTTTAGGAACGCGAAGCTAACGACAAGGTGAGTCAATAATTACAATTCCGTAATTTTGGCTGCAGATAGGATGCGTTAAATCGTCAAATCTGGAAGGATCATGTCTATCTCGGCACTGTCGAGGGCGACTTCGAATTTTGTCTTAAATTACAATTTTGATATCTAGCGCGTTAATTCAGCGCGGCGTTGTTGGCCGCCCTAGGAGATAGCCATGAATGACATAGAGCCCTGGGCAGTTGCTATCGGTGACTTTCGCCGCTGCACTGAAAAACTCACTGTCCAACTCGACGAGCTGACCTCGCAGACGCGCACCTCCAGCGCTGTTCTGGAGAGGTCGAACGAACTGGTGGAACAGGTGGACGCTGTCGGCCGGCAGATTCAGGAGGAGGTGCGAAAGGCGGAGAAGGCTTGGTCGAATGCGGAAGAAGTTGCCTTGCGCGCCGCTGCATCAGCATATTCAGCTGCATGCCGCGGAGTCGAAACCGCCATCCAGCCACTGATTTCGGAGCTTACAGCAGCGACAAAGGCCGCGGACGCCTCTATCCAGGAGCTCAAGCGTGCACCGGTGCTGGCCAAGCGTTATGTGATGGTGGTTGCCACGGCGTTCTTCATTCTGGCGCTGATCTGTGTCTACTCGACAATGCGCCTGATCGATGCCGCCGGCAGCGTAAGTGCTCAAGAGAAAGTGAATGCTCAGTACTTCTCCCACCTGTGGAAGAATGCCAATCCTGACGAGCAGAAGATCATCAAGTCGGTGATTCTGCGGTCGCCCATGGACCCTGTGGTCCTCCGGCACTGATGCATTGAGGCAAACAAAAAGGCCCGTCGATTGACGGGCCTAATCGTGTCTGCGCAATTTAAGCGGCGGTCATTGCCGGCTGCATTTGCTGGGCTGCGGGAAAGTGAAGGTGGAACCACGTGAAGTTTTCTTCGGTCACCTCCACGCTCGCCGACCCTTGGTGCAGGCTCATGATCGACTGCACAATGGCCAAGCCAAGACCGGTACCGCCTTCGCTCCGTGCTCGGCTCTTGTCCACACGGTAGAACCGCTCAAACAAGTGCGCATGGTGTTCCTTGGCAATACCGCGGCCGGGGTTGCCGACACTCAACGTCGTACCGCTCGCACTATGCTGCACCTTCACGTAGACCGTGCGGCCGCGAGGGCAGTAACGGATCGCGTTCGAGACCAGATTCGAGACGGCACGTTGAACCATCAGGCGGTTCCCGCGCACCACGTCATCACTGCCAGAGATCTGCAGCTGGATCTCGCCTTCTTCTGCCGAAATGCTGAAGAGATCGCACACTCGCTGAACCTCGTCCACCAAGGAAACGGGTTCGAACTCCACCATGGATGCTGGATGACTGACCTGGGCCAAGAACAGCATGTCGGAAACCATGCGGCTCATGCGGTCCAGCTCTTCTGTGCACGACTCTAGAACCTCCCGGTACTCGGAAAGCGATCGTTCTCTGGTCAAGGCAACCTGGGCCTTGCCCATTAGGTTGGAGAGCGGTGCCCGAAGTTCGTGAGCAAGGTCGTCAGAAAACTGCGAGAGCTGCTGAACCCCATCATCCAGGCGAGCCAGCATGATGTTGATACCGTCGGCGAGCTTCTTGAGTTCTGCAGGCATCCCATCAGTTGGAAGGCGATGGTCGAGGCTCTCGGTTGAGATCTTCGACGCGATCTTGAGGAACTTGGTCAGTGGCAGCAGGCCTCTGCGCACGGTCCACCAACCAATGGCCAGGATCAACGCGAGGATGACAGGGGACATCATTAGGCCCCAGGTTAACAACGCATCGAGTAGGGCTTCATTGGATGACTGATCAGCAGTCATGTAGACGCCGACCTCCGTACCATCGCCCAGAGTCATGGCCTGAGAAGCACTGAGCAGGGGGCGTCCGTTATAGTCGCTCCACTCATATTCCGTGGTCTGCGCCGCAGCCTGGAACCTATGAACCTCTCGATTGATCTGTTTGGAACCGATGGTGAGTAAAGGATCTTCACTCTCTGCGGACCTGTAGATGCTTACGTAGAGGTTGTTCTGGCCTGTGACCAAATCCACCAGCTTGTGCGAATCTGAACTGACATCGGCAATATCAGTGATTTCGGAAAGGCTGTGCGCCATTGCCTCCATTTTGACGCCGAGATCGATGCGAGCATTTCTATCCAGTGCTTGCCCAACCATCATGTAACCGAAGGTAGCGAACATCAGCAGCAGCGCTGCGCTCATCAATCCAACTTTTAGTCCCAGCTTTGCAGCCAGGCTGAATGGCCTCATGCGCGTTCCTCAAAAACGTACCCAACGCCACGAAGCGTGTGAATGAGCTTGGTTTCAAACGGGTCATCGATCTTCGAGCGCAAGCGCCGGATGGCTACATCGATGACATTGGTGTCGCAGTCGAAATTCATATCCCAGACCAACGAGATGATCTGAGAGCGAGTCAGCGCTTCGCCCGTTCGGCTCATGAGCAGGTGCAAAAGCGCAAATTCCTTGGTGGTGAGATCGATTCGTGTGCCACCGCGGAAAACGCGATGGCGGACGGAGTCGAGTTCTAGGTCGGCAATTTTCAGCGAGCTCTTCTCTACTAACTCATCACCACGGCGTTGCAGCGAACGGATGCGTGCAAGCAGCTCAGGGAATTCGAATGGCTTAACAAGGTAGTCATCCGCGCCGCCGTCCAAGCCCTTGAGCTTGTCATTGATGCGTCCGCGGGCGGTCAGCATGATGATGCGGACCCGGCTGCTCTTGCGGATGGTTTCCAGCAGATCCCAGCCGTCGATACCTGGGAGGTTCACGTCCAGCAGGACCAACGAATAGACATTAGTGTTGAACAAGTGCAGGGCATCTACACCGTTGTGCACGATATCTACGACATACCCGCTTTCGGATAGGCCCTGCTGAAGATATTCGGCAGTTTTAATTTCGTCTTCCACAACTAGAACGCGCATAACTTATCTCAAGGTGTGAGGAAGGAGTTGGCCTAATCCGCCATGGTTGCAGGCTGTTCGAAAGTTTGGCTGGGGGTATGGCATGTGGTAGTCGCTACCTCTGTCCATACGCCGGGTCACCTGAGGACGCTTGAATCTTAACGCGAAGAAGCTGGTCGCGGCGAAATCCTACAAATTTGTAATGTAGCCGCAAGATTTCTGACAGTCATGCAGGCTCCACCCTTGAGCTTAGCGGATTCTGGGGCCTGCAACGGTGTACGACAGCTTCGCCTGACGGGTGGAATCGGCCAGGACAGGCAGCATTTCTGCCGCTAGCTGGCGGGACTGGTACTGGCCTTGGATCGAGTGCCATGCAGGCAGTCCCCATGGACGGCCCCAAACCCCTGCGCCTTTCTGTGAATTAGTTCACGCGAGGGCTCAGTATTCTCTCGAATAATTATCTTACAATCTATTACATGTCCAAATTGTAATTGCGCGATCATCTTGGTGTTAGCCTCCTTTGCTAGTTTAACGGCAGCGTAAGAGGCATTGCTGCTTTGGAAATTGTCTCATTTCAAAGCAGCTTGGCAAGAGCGACGGGCAGTTGTTCACGCCAGTGCATTCACCTGTAAACCATACGCTCCTTTGGTAGGTGAATTTTAGCGCCCCCCTACGGGCGCTTTTTTATTAAGGGACTTCTTATGAACACTACTGTATCAGCGATCGCCGTGTTTATGCTCTTTACATCACTAACAGCCAATGCCCAAAGCGGTATGGAGATCAATCAACGCATTGAGCGATCTGCTAGAGAGGCTACTGCGGATTATGCTCAGCGCGTAAAAAAGCCCATGCCTCAGCTTGAAGACTACGCCTATGGCATGGACCTTGACGTTAGTAAGTTGGTGTATGTATCGCCCAGCGTGCGGTACTGCGGTAACGTGAGAAGCATGATGACCTACGAAGACTCAAAGGGCGAACTACATATGGTTCGCTACCTGGTCAAAGGTGAGTGCATCAATAGTCGTTGAACGGCCCCTGAATTGCAGTCCTGGCTCGTGACTTATAACAGCTCAATGCCAAATCGACGGAGCAGCAGGGCAAAGCCCCCAAAGCTCACCATGGTGATGACGATACTGCTGATAAGCGTTGGCCAGAATCCCAGTTTGGGCAGCAGCACTGGAAAAGCGATGAACATCGGCAGGGTCGGCAGCACGTACCAGAAGGTGTACCAAGCATGATTGGAGATCTTCTCCATGCTCTGGTTCTCCAGGTAAAGCCAGACCAGCGTCAAGACCGTGACCAGCAGCAGGGCGGCGACCAGCCCGCCCAGCTTGTCACTGCGCTTTGCCAGCTCCGATACGAGAATCACTAATCCGGCAGTGAGTAGATACTTCGTGATGATCCAAGCCATCGCTGAACCTTCTGGAGGTTATGGTCGGGGGCAGGCGAAGCCATTCACCAACCCCTCTCGAAGTGCTCCTGCCGTTTACGCCATCCTTCACCGCATGTCTTCTACGACATCACCCTCAGCCAGGAGGGTGATGTGTTTGTTTGGTTTTTACCGATCGATCAGTGTGAGGGCGACGGAACGCTTTCGTGGAAAGCTGCCCGCTCGATCTGGATGGTGCAGTGATGGATTTCGAATGCATCGCTGACAGCATCCACGACGGCCGCCAGCACAGCATCCCCATCTGCAGAATCCCGTATCACTACGTGCGACGTCATCACGTTGCTGCCACTGCTGACGGCCCAGACGTGCAAGTCATGAACGTCCGTAACGCCATCTACGCCGAGGATGGTAGCCTCGATTGCCGTCACGTCGAGCCCCCTCGGCACACCCTCCATGAGGATTCCCAGGCTTTCGCGAAGCAACTGCCACGTCCGCGGCAGAACCCAGAGGCCGATTGCCACAGCGACAATCGTGTCGACCCAAGTCCAGCCGGTGAAGCGGATGATGAGTGCCGCGATGATTACGCCTAGCGAGCCGAGCATGTCGCTCCAAACTTCGAGGTAGGCTCCTTTGACGTTGAGGCTCTCGTTGCTCGCAGATGCCAGAAGGCGCATCGAAATTAGGTTGATGATCAGGCCGGCGATTGCGATCCACATCATCGCTCCGGTAGCGATCTCCGCCGGCATGAAGAAGCGCTGGTAGGCCTCATACAAGATGTACATCGCCACCAGGAAGAGCAGCACGGCGTTGAACGTCGAAGCCAGAATTTCCAGGCGCGCATAGCCGAAGGTTCTTTTCTGATCTGCCGGCCGCTTGGCTATCTGAAGTGCAATCAGTGAGATCGCCAAGGCGGCAGTATCTGTGAACATGTGAGATGCGTCCGACAGCAGCGCCAGGCTGCCGGTAATCCACGCGCCGATCACTTCTGCAATCATGAAGCTGCCAGTCAAGGCGAGCGCCATGATTAGCTTCTTCTGATGCCCCTCGCGTACTGCAGCGCTGCCATGGTCGTGATTTGAACCCACGTATTTCTCCTTGCGCAGGGTTGTGGTCTCGTTGGCCTTCCTGTCTAGCTAGCCTTAGAGCGTCGCTTGGCCACACTGACTGCAAAATCTTGCTCCTGCACTCAGCAGCGAGCCGCAGGCGGTGCAACCACTCGATAGCGGTGTTCCGCAGTTTAGACAAAAGCGTGCTGACGGATCGTTGGCCGTCCGGCACTGCCTGCAGCCCTGCAGATCTTTGATGGGGGCTGGAGTGGCAGGGCGCCCGCCGTCATACACCTGATTGCCGCCGTCGCAGCCCTGCTGCCGGCCATGGCGATCATATTGCTCGGCCCCATGTCCCCCGCTGTGGTGCTTGCCTCCACCGTGGTTTTCACGACCATGGTGCCCGCCCAGGATGTTTTTGAAAAAGCTCATGGTATTCGCCCCTCATTGATGGGTGACATATTAACGAGCAAAAGTTGAAAATAATGTTCTGCTCGCGAGAAAGACTTGTAAGTTGAATTGAAAGTTCAAAATTAGCCTACGACAAAACGAAACCGTTTTGTTCGTGAAATTAAATTTATCTAGCTGAGCGGCGCATTGTTTTTGGTGGGTGGTATTCCCCTAATTTTGATCATAGCGTGATCATTGACAATCAAAGCAGCAGTTATTGGATTTCTGTCAGCATTGTAATCCCGAGGTCATCGTGTCGTTATCAGGTCCCGGAAATAATGCGCTCAGCGAGATTCATTTCTCTTTTTATCCCTATGCCTCACACATACTAAGCGTCCCCAACGCGTAGGGGCCCAAGGCCTCTGGCGCTCCGCACATTGCGCAATCGCTCAGCATCTGTCGACGGCTTGCCTTGTAGCTCCCGCTAACTCCATAGCTACCGCCATGGATAAGCAGCTTCCAGAGTTTGATAATGACACCTTCCAAATCCATTGTTCACACCCTGTTAAGCAAATGGATCTTTGCTATTCGCAATGCGCGGCAGAAAGGCATCAGTACTAATTTGCTAATCGGCCTGGTGACTTTTTGGTTGCTGCTATTCGCGAACGCTGAGCTCTGGAACGTGCTCTGGACGCTGGTATTCAAAACCGATGAAGTGAACTGGCTGCTAGCTGCTAGCCTCCCAGTCATAGTATTCGCATGGGTGTTTACCGTTCTGAGCTTGCTGTCATGGGGGCGGCTGGCCAAACCCTTGCTGTGTCTGGTACTGATCAGCGCGTCTTTCGCGAGTTACTTCATGAATGCCTACGGCATCGTGGTCGATTACACAATGTTCACCAACGTTGTGGAGACCGACGTCGCTGAGGCAACCGAGCTGCTGAATTGGAAGCTCGGTCTTTGGGTCGCAATGGTTGGGGTGTTGCCCGTCTACCTGATTGCCCGGGTTCCCCTCCGGCGTAAGCCTTGGGCCAAAGCTTTGGTCAGCAGGTTCATTGCTCTGTCGCTCGCTCTGTTGACCTTATCTGGCATCGCGTTGAGTCAGTACCAGTCGTATGCCTCCTTGCTGCGCAACAATCGGGAGATCCGGCTGATTCTGGTACCTACCAACTTGTTTGCGGCTGGCCATGGGTACCTGAAGCGTCAGCTGGCCTCACCTAAAACGCTGACGGCCATTGGTACTGATGCGGTAGTTAATCGACAGGGTGCGGCTCGTAAACCCAGGCTGCTGGTACTGGCAGTAGGAGAGACCGCTCGCTCCGCCAACTTCTCCCTCAACGGCTACTCCCGTGAAACGAATCCGGAACTAGAAAAGCGAAATGTCATTAGCTTCACGAACGTGAGCTCCTGCGGTACCGCCACCGCGGTCTCGCTGCCATGCATGTTCCTGGACGTGGGTAAGGCCCAGTACAAAGATGGCTTGGCCAAGAGCCGAGAAGGGCTGCTCGACGTGCTTCAACGCGCTGGCATCAGTGTCATGTGGACTGACAACAACTCGGGGTGCAAAGGGGTCTGCGACAGGATTCCCAACCACAAGGCTGCCTCTCACGCGGATTCCCAACTGTGCACCAGCGAGGAGTGTAAGGACGGGGTGCTGCTCACGGAGATGCAAGACTTCATCAAGCGCCAGGAAGGCGATGCTGTCCTGGTGCTCCACTACAAAGGCAGTCACGGCCCGGCCTACTACAAGCGCTACCCCTCGCAATTCAAGAAATTCGCACCGGTGTGCGAGACCAACGAGCTCGACAAATGTAAGCAGGAGGAGGTGGTCAATGCCTACGACAACTCAATCCTCTACACCGATTATGTGACTGCAAATCTCATCGATATCCTGGCGGCCAACACCAAGTTCGACACTGCGCTAATGTACGTTTCGGACCACGGCGAATCGCTGGGGGAGGGTGGGCTCTATCTGCACGGGCTGCCTTACGCGATGGCTCCTGACGAGCAAACAAAGGTGCCGTTGGTACTTTGGATGTCTGACTCGCTCGCGAAGAGCGAAAAGGTCAACGTGGGTTGTTTGAAAGCTCAAACCACGTCACCGCTGAGCCACGACAACCTGTTCCACACCGTGCTCGGCATGATGAACGTCCAGACGTCCTCGTATCGCTCAGCGCTGGATTTCACAGCCCCTTGCAAGCCCTTGGCCGGAGGCTCTTATTCAGGCCTTTAAATGTTCGATATGGCCCGGATCATCGGCCAGGCGGCTCTGCACAAGCCTGCTTTGACAGCTGAGAGAAGCTGGACTAATTACATAGCTGCATCCAACAACCCAAGCGGAAAAGGAAGTTTTGCATGAGCATCAAGCCAGGCCCTAAGCGCACCAATGAAGATGGCACTCCGGACAAAAGGCAGCGAGTCACCCCTGAGAAGCAGAAGGACCATCCGGACCTGAAACCTCACAAGCACAAAAAGGGGGAGTAAGAGAAAAGCAGCTCTCGGGAGCTGCTTTTTTGTTTAGGCTGCGTGCAAACCTTCCTGACTGTAGTCGTGAGTCTTCTGCTTTGCGTGATCGGTTGGGGTTGTTTTAAGTCACTACAAGGTGGTCACTTGTCGGGCGCGACTCACAAAAAGCTTAGATCGGCTTGATTACCGCCTCGCTTTGGCTAGCTTGGAATCCATCGCTATCCATCGATTGCAGGGGGCTGCATGCGTTTGCGCGGAGATGTTTATTGAAGCTGGGCAGATCCTACGCTTCATCACCGGACCCACGAAGAGATCCTGAATGACGGATTTTATCTCGACGTGCAGGTAAAGCTTTCGCGGAAAGCCGCAACGCAGCTGTTTATCGGTGTGTACGCGCCGTCGGGAACCGCGCTTTATGAGGAAGCGTTCGACACCCGGCCGAACGAATCAATGACGAGCGCGTTGGCCTGGGGAGTCGCCAGAGCGCGTGTCGTAGCTACGTTGTAAACCACTTTTTTTCACTGTAAGCCACTGTGGTTTACAGTGAAAAAAGTGGTTTACAGCAGGCCTCCTCAGGCTTGAGTCAGCTCCAGCAGATCGCCCAGTTCCTCCCGGGCCATCTTCACTCAACACTGAGCCAGTCGTGAGGTTGCACCGCACAAAGTCTTCCGCATCTATGTCCCGCTTGGCAGAATTCGAAGGCGTGATGTCTGTACCTCCTTCAAATCCGCGATCATGGTCATGCGCCGACGCGATGGCGCGGCGCTGCCATTTGACATTTAAGAGAATACGAAATATTTGCGTACGGTCTCTACTACTTCCCAAGTTCCGGAAAAGCCAGGCTCTATAATAAATTTGTCGCCTGCTTTGAGGTGAATTGGCTGCTTACCATCGGGGGTAATCACGCAATAACCTTCTTGGAAGTCGCAGTACTCCCATTTGGTATAGGCCACGCGCCATTTACCGGGCGTGCATATCCATGTACCCATAATCTTCGACCCATCTTCCGAGGTGTACGAGTTCAGATTGACAGTGTGAGGCTCGCCCGACAGCCGTTCCCAGGTGCATGCGTCAAGAACTGGTAAAGGGGAGGTGTCGCGCAGTACAACGATTAGGTCTTTCATAGAATGTGTTCGTGTGGTGATGATGTTTTGTAGCATCACAAAGTATGTCAGAAGAGAGATGTCTGTACCCGACACTAATATGCCCGTTTGCGAATTTCTGTCTAGGCTAACTCCATATGAAGGTGAGCGTTAGTGTTTTTTATATCTGATTATCAGCTCAAATGGTCGATGTTTCTATCCGGCCATTCAAAAACGATCTGAGGGTGGCGGTGGAAGGTGGTGATGTATTGAACTACGCTATACATGCGTCGCTGCAATAAACTAAATTGCATGAGAATAAAAATGCCAGAAGAATCTTATTGTAGCTATGATGAAGCTCGCCAGATAATTGCCGCGCTTAATATATGCACTGCCGGTCAATATAGGAGTCGATACAAAGAGCATGCGGGATTACCATCAAATCCCCCAATTTTCTTTGCGGGAAAAGGATGGGATTGTTGGTATGTGTTTCTGAGCAAGGCAAAGCCAGACTTATACGAATCGTTGTCGCAAGCACAGATTGCAGCAAGGTTTCTAGGTATTTCAACTCAGCTAGAATACGTGGCTCGTTATAAGGAAGACTCACGTCTGCCTTCCGATCCCGTACGGTTTTACGATGAATGCAAATCTTGGAGGCATTTCTTCCAAGAGGATTATGAGAAAGCTTATCCAACCTATGAAGAAGCAAAAAGCGCAGCGAGAAGGCTAGGTGTACACACCGCGAAAGAATATAAAAACCGTTACTTAGCCGATAAAAAACTGAGGAGTAATCCAAATGAAGTCTACGCGAAAACAGGTTGGAAAGGGTGGGGGCCGTTCCTTTCAGATGAGCTGGTTGCTATATACGCGAGCTATGAAGAGGCTAAGCAAGCGACAAAAAAGCTGGGGATTGTGAGTGTTCCGGATTATCGGAAAAGATACTACGAAGATCCCAGGCTCCCATCTAGCCCTGAAAAGGCTTATTCTGGCCGCGGCTGGACTAATTGGTATGATTTTTTTGATAGGCAGAAATCTAAATTTTATCCCACCTATTCAGAGATGGAGCAGGCGGTGCATAAATTGGGCATTACGAGTAAAGATGAGTATTTGGTTAGGCGTAAGGAAGACGAAAAATTACCCTGTGCGCCTTGGTCGGAGTACGCTTCTAAAGGCTGGGTCAGTTGGAAGTTTTTGTTTCGTTTCTTTAAACCGCTTTTTTATAGTGATTTGGCCGAGGCTAGCGCCGCTGCTCAGCGGTTGGGGATTATAAGTGCGTCTGACTATAGAGCTAAATATAAACTGGATCCTCGTCTGCCGTGCGACCCTAAGAGTCACTTTCTTCCATGGTCAGGATGGCCAAATTTCCTTGGGGTTGAGCGCGACAGGAATTACAAAACATATGAAGAAGCAAAAAAAGCTGCCGAAAAATTTGGTTTTAAGTCATATGCCGAGTATAGAGACGGATATAAGCAGGATCCTAGGCTGCCGAGTGCTCCCTATCGAGCCTTCAAGCACAAAGGCTGGATCAGTATACAAGACTTTCTTTCGCTGGAAATAGCTCCTGATTATTCAGATAGCTACCCATGCTTGTGTGATGTATATGAGAAACATTTGAGGTTTCAAACAAATTATGCAATACGTCGCATGGCGTTGAGGGTGCTGATAAACGGATACTTTCACGAATTAAATTTACCTGATGATCCAAAATTTTTATTATTAAGGGCTAATAAGTTTAATGCTGCGCTGTATATATCATTGATTGAGTCTCAGGCAGAGTCCCTGAAGCAGCAGGTACACACGTCAATTTCGACATTTTTTCAGTGGGTTCTCGACGAAGAATGTACAGATGTCGATGGGGATGAGAGCGTCGTGCTAAACGACTTCAGAAATCCGTTTTCTAGCATCCTCGCCGGATTCGCCAAAGGGTTAGGCTATTCTAAACTAGGTCAGACGAATAAACCCTCGCTTGGTTACGAGTATATTTTGAGAGCTAGAAACTACCTCGTTCCTGATTATGAGATGTCTCTATCACGACGCGTGTCCCTAAGCCAGTTAGAGCATCTCCAAGAGTTCTTCGATAGCCGCGGAGACTGGCTTGATGTCCCATTATCGAAAATTGATGTCGATGATCCTCATACGGTATGGCGAAAGCTTGAGCGAATTGAGCGGGTTGTTGCTGGGAAACGGCGCAGAGTAGTTGTGTATCAGGTATGGTCTCCGGTTCGGTTTGTAGCGCTTTATACCTTGCTAAGGTTTCCATTACGGGGGCAACAGATTCTGTGGCTGGATAGCGGAGAGGCTGACCGAGAGGTCGGAGTTGTTGACATGGAAACTGGTACAATTGAGTGGAGGAAGAATACTGGGCATCTTGCTTTGCGTGGCACCAGGAGCAGTACACCTCAGGCGGCAGTTCAAAAAGGAATAAATGGATATCCAAAGTTCTATTGCACAACTAATAAAACTGGTGCTCGTGATCAAGGATACGAAGTCGAATGGATTCCAGAGGATTTGGCGTATTGGTTGTTGGTGTTGAGGGACTGGCAGGAAAAATACTCACCGCTTGATTACCCCACACCATGGACTTCGATAAAAACACACGCAGAGATCAATAGTGAGATTTTGAAATCTCGGGGTAGCCAATGCTTTCTTTTTCGACAAGATAAAACGGGTCAGCCTATTACTACGGCAACGGCCTTCCAGACCACATTGCCTAAGCTACTTTATCTCATTCAACGGGGTGGGGAAGATCTAGCCAGGAAAAACAGTCAGTACGGACCTCGTTATCTTAGTGACTACACTCCTCACTGCTTGAGGGTAAGTCTCATCACCGCCTATATAGCGGACGGGGATGCGCCGATACATATAGTGTCGAAGCTGGTTGGGCATGCAGCGCTCGTCATGACCATTCACTATGTGAGTCTTAAGGAACACCAAATGCGGAGGCCTATGCAAGAGGCCGAGAAGCGTGCTGAATATACCGCCTGTGATAATTTGGTGCGAGACGTGCTTGCCAATGGCTTGCAATCGCAAGCTAGGAATTTGATTGCAACTGACGGAAATAGGATTTTTTTCGAGAAGTCATCGACAAAATCTGCAAACGTAATTTTTGATTGGGGAATATGCCCGATGTCGGCTGCCGCCTGCAATATAGGTGGTGATCTCATTGAGAATGTATATGCCGCGGTTGAAGCTGGGTATCTAGGGCAGAAAAATTGTCCTCGTTGTCGTTTCTTTGTTTCAGGGATAGCATTCTTAGGAGGATTGGTTTCATTGGCGAATGAGATAGCTCTTGAAATTCATGATGAAAGCGGTAGATATCAAGCTTATACAGCTGAACTGGATGAGTTGGAAAGCGCCTGGTACGATGCGAGCATCAAAGATCTACCATTTGATCGGGAGCTGGACCGTAAACGTTCAGTCGCTCAACAGCAACAAAGTGCAGCAAAACTCGAAGTGTTGTTACGTGACTATGGGGCTGTCAATCGCTACGTAATGGGTTGCGTAAAAGCAATCGATCACACTGAGTCAGAAAATAGTGAGGCAGAGCTTAAGTTAGTTGTTTCGGAAGACCTGAAGGAGATGAGCTTCAGGGCCTCAGAGTCGACCTACCATCTGCTGTCTGAAATCTGTCAAAATGCAACTATTTACAGATCTGCGAACCCATCTCGTGCCTTGCCATTGATTTCAGAAATGATCGACAGGATGGCAGCTAATAACGGGTTGCGGCCAGCAATGTATAAGCTTACAAATGCGCAAAAGCTTGCTGCATGCAATCAGTTAAATTCGTTGCTGATGAGTCGTCTGCATTCCTGGGAAAGAATCGATAATTTGATCTCAGGGAAGTTAATGATATTGGATGTTGATGAATATCAAGCCGGTTTGACTCCCATAACATCCGAAATCAAGGCGATTTTTTCGAATTACGTATCGCTTACCTCTGGTGCGCATGGAGACGAGAATGATGAGTGAGCTTCCAGAAGTGGTATTTGAAAGGTTGACATCCGAAGCAAGTGACTCTCGACGCCGTCGAAGTCTGGAGGCGATCAACGAAGCTTGTAAGATTGCTGCGAGCCTTGAGGTAAAGGACTTCTCATACAGAGCTCTGCTGGCTATGGGACAAGCTCGCGGCTTGGCAGTACCCAGTGAAAAGTCGATTGTGAATCCTACAGGGGAACATTACAGATTGCTAATCCATGCTTGGAAACAAGCATCGATGCCAGCTCCAACGCATCAATTCTCTGATGCATTATCTTGGGTCTCGAGTATCGAAGATCCGGTGCTGAAGTTAAATGTTTCTTTGCTGGTAAAGGAGTTGAAGGCGTTAAAATCAAAGATGCGTCGACAGCTTTCTAGTGGCATGACGCCCATTTTTTTAGGTGCGGTTGAAGGGAAAACACCTGAAACATACTTTCGGCTGAGGGAGGTTGAATTATCGGCGCTGAGGTTTGCAATCGATGAGGATAATCTGCGTCAGATGGGACAGACAATCGGGCCTCGTGGCGAGGTCTCGGACTCCAAGGGCCGTATCATTCAAAAACCGGGATTCAGAGATGCGATTGAGAAAGTGTTGACCTTGGAGAGGGGAGGTTAGCAAAGGGCCTTATCGGTGGCTTCGATTTAGGAACTGGATGCTGGGGTATCCTAAAATTATTCCCAAAAAAAAATCAAGAAAAACAAGTCGATAACGTATTTTTGTTGGTTTTGGGATATTTTTGGTTTCACTAAGCGAGGAAGTGGCAGAACTCCCATTTATCGTAGTTGACCTCGAACTTGCCCGGGGTGCAGATCCAGGTGCCCATGATCTTGCTGCCGTCGGCCGACAGGTAGGCATTGAGGTTGACGGTGTGCGGATCGCCGCCGATGCGCTTCCACTTGGTGGCGTCCACGACCGGCGTCGGGCAGGTTTCGCGCAGGACGGTGATGAAATCGGACATGGCACAACTCCTGGTGACTGGCTGAATGACGGGTCACCATAGGCCCAACGGCCGCGCAGCAGTTGCCTGGGCTCGACGTCCAGGTGTCTGGTCGCGCTATGGCAGGCGGTTTACCTCGACAGTGATGTGCGCCAACTCTTCGTGCACGGCCAGGGCCTGGCGCACGCCGTCGGCATTCAGTGTGGCCTGGGTGGCCAGGCCAAGAATGCAGGCGTACTGGTCCCTGCCCACCCGCCAGACATGCAGGTCGGTGATACTGGCCGGCGCCGGCAATTGCGCGACCACTTCGCGGATTTCCGCCACAACCGGGGCGTCCATCTCGGCGTCCAGTAACACTCGCCCGGTATCGCGCAGCAGGCCACGGGCCCACAGCGCGACCAGCAGCGCACCGACGAGGCCCATCGCTGGGTCGAGCCAACTGGCGCCCCAGAACTTGCCGGCCAGCAAGGCAGCAATGGCCAGCACCGAAGTGGCGGCATCGGCCATCACATGCAGGTAGGCCGAGCGCAGGTTCAGGTCGTGGTGGTGGTGATGGTGATGGTGATGATCGTGGCTGTGAGGGTGATGGTCATGATGATGGTCATCGCGTAGCAGCCAGGCGCAGATGAGGTTGACGGCGAGGCCCGCCACGGCAATCAAGATCGCCTCGTCATAGTGGATCTGTCCCGGCACCAACAGCCGTTCCACCGACTGGAACGCCATCAGTCCGGCCACGCCCAGCAATAGCAATGCGCTGGAGTAGCCGCCGAGAATTTCGATCTTCCAGGTGCCGAAGGCAAAGCGCCGGTCACCTGCATAGCGCCGAGCGGCAGCGTAGGCCAGCAAGGACAGGCCAAGTGCCAGGGCGTGGGAGCTCATGTGCCAGCCGTCGGCCAGCAGCGCCATGGAGTTGAAGTACCAGCCTCCGGCAACCTCCGCCACCATCATCACTGCGGTCAGCCAAACCGCCAGGCGGGTTTTGCGCTCAGCGCCCAGGTTGCTGGTGTGGAACTGGTGGCTGTGCTGCCAGCGGTCTGAGGTTTGTGTCGCCATGGTTTATCATGCTCCCGGAAGATCGAGACAAATACTATACCCCAGTATACCTAGCATGGCGTGAAACCCAATGGCACATACCCTGAAGAGCAAGAAGCAGCTGTTGACCCGGGTGCGCAAGATCAAAGGCCAAGCCGCCGCCCTGGAGACGGCGCTGGAGCAGGACAAGGACTGCCTGGCGATCCTGCAGCAGATCGCTGCCGTGCGCGGCGCGGTGAACGGGCTGATGGCCGAGGTGATGGAAGGGCACATCCGCGATCACCTCGTGGCGGACGGCCTGAGTGCCGAGGAACGGCAGGACGAGGCAGACAAGGTGGCGGCGTTGCTACGTTCTTATCTGAAGTAGGAGGTCGCCGTACCCTTTCACGAATACCCCAGGGGGGTATCAATACCTTCACGGTCCGAGCGGTACGCGAACGAGTTTGTGGAAGCAGGCGTGCCAGCGAAGGCTGTCAGTGGATAAGGGCGGATACCAGTCCGGCGGCATAGCCTGGTAATGCCGCGAAATCCCGCGCACACACCAGCAGCCGGCGGTTGGCCCATGGCTCCTGCAGCGCCACCCAGTGCAACGGCAGCATCCCTTGCCAGCGCTGCACCGCTGCCAGCGGCACCACCCCGATTCCGGCCCCGCCCGCGACCATGCGGATCACCCCATCAAACCCCTCTGCTCGTACCCGAACCTGCATGCGCTGCCCCTCGTGCAGCGCTTGCTCTTCCAGGTACAACCCCAGTGCACTGCCGGCCCCCAGGCCGACATAGCCATGGGCCAGGCTGTCGACGAAACTTGGCGCCAGCGCACTGGCCAGGGGGTGGCGCTGTGGCGTCACTAGCACCAGCGGGTCGTCTCGAAACGGCCGGGTCTGCAGGTGCTCGTTGGGGGCGGCTGTGGACACGATGCCCAGGTCGGCCATGCCTTGGGTAATTGCCTGCACGATGCGCAAACTTGGCAGTTCTTGCACATCCACGCTGACTCCAGGGTTTTCAGCCAGATAGCTGGCCAGCAGTTCGGGCAAGTATTCGGTCAGCGCTGCGGTGTTGCACAGCAGGCGCACCTGGCCTTGCTGCCCTTGCGCGTATTGGCCCAGGTCGAACTGCAGGCGTTCGACCTGCTGCGTTATCAGCCGCGCATGCTGCAACAGTGCCTGGCCAGCCGGCGTTGGTTGGACGCCACGGCGGTTACGTTCCAGCAAGGGAATGCCCAGCGATGCTTCCATGGCGCGGATGCGCGCACTGGCTGCTGGCAGTGACAGATGGCTGCGGCTGGCGCCGGCGGTGATGTTGCCGCACTCCAGGGTGTGCTGGAACAGCTTGAGGTCGATCAGGTCGAAATGCATGTGGCTCTGTCCTGGCAAGAGGCTGGCTGAGTATATGGCAGATTCTCACGTTGCCCGGGGCACGGCATCATCGGCCCATGACTACCTTGCTCGCGTTTTACCAGAACATTGGCCCGGCACTGTCGTTGCTGGTTGTACTGACCTTTCTGCTGGCGGGCGCAGTGAAGGGGGTCATCGGCCTGGGCCTGCCGACCATTGCCATGGGCCTGTTGGGCCTGGCTATGCCACCTGCGCAGGCTGCCGCGTTGTTGATCGTGCCCTCGACACTCACCAACCTGTGGCAGCTGGCCAGCGGCGGGCATCTGCGAGGGTTGTTGGTCCGCCTGGGGCCAATGCTGGCATTGATCGTTGTCGGCACCTTGCTGGGTAGCGCCTGGCTGGGAATCAGCAGTGGCCCCTGGGCTGGGCACGCGTTGGGGGCCGCCTTGCTGGTCTACGCGTTGTATGGAGTGGTCGGCCCGGGCCTGCAGGTGGGCCCGGGACACGAGCGCTGGCTGGGACCGCTTTGCGGGCTGGTCACGGGTGTGGTCACGGCGTCGACCGGAGTGTTCGTGATGCCAGCGGTACCTTACCTGCAGAGCCTGGGCTTGAGCCGCGAGCAGTTGATCCAGGCCCTGGGCCTGTCGTTTACGGTGTCGACCCTGGCCTTGGCCCTAGGCCTGGCCGGGCAGGATGCCTTGGGGGGCCAGGCGTTGGGGGCGTCGCTGCTGATGCTGGCGCCGGCTTTGCTCGGCATGCTGGCGGGCCAGTGGCTGCGTCAGCGGATCAGCGCGCTGCTGTTCAAGCGTTGCTTTTTCATCGGGTTGGCCGCACTCGGCGTCCATCTGCTGATCAACGGCTAGCGGACGAAGCGCTGAGCATGTCGACCCTCTGGATATCGAAATCGCGCTCCAGGTAATCCATGCGTTTTTCGAAGAAGGCAGCCATGTGCGGGAGGGCCGAGTGCACGTCCAGCGCGGCCTTGTCGGCCCACACTTCGAAGAACACAAACAGGCTCGGGTCCTGCTGGTCGCGCAGCATGTGGTATTCGATGCAGCCGGGTTCCTGGCGGCTTGGCTCGACGTAGGGACGGAACAGGTTTTCGAACGCATCAGCCATTTCCGGGCGGGTCTTGGCTTTGAGGATAAAGGCGAACGGCTCACTCATGGGGCGCTACTCGGTGATGGGGGGTGACGCTATTCTAAGGCAATAATGTATTGCTCATTCGTGACTTCTGGTCAATTGTATTTTGCCCGGTCACCGCTGTATCCCGCCCCCGCGAGCCTCTAACCTGCCGGCATCAATTTTTGACTCGGCCGTGGAGGCCAGCATGAAAAAGATCCTTCTGCTCAATGGTGGTAAACAGTTCGCTCACTCCGAAGGCCGTCTCAACGCGACCTTGCACGAAGCGGCCATCGCTCACCTGGACCGCGCCGGCTTCGATGTGCGCCAGACGTTCATCGATGGCGGCTACGATGCCCAGGAAGAGGTGGAGAAATTCCTCTGGGCCGATGTGGTGATCTATCAGATGCCCGGCTGGTGGATGGGCGCGCCGTGGACCGTCAAGAAGTACATCGACGACGTGTTCACTGCCGGCCACGGCAGCCTGTATGCCAATGATGGCCGTACCCGTTCGGACCACTCGCAGAAATACGGCAGCGGTGGTTTGGTGCACGGCAAGCAATACATGTTGTCGCTGACCTGGAACGCGCCGCAGCAGGCGTTCGATGACCCCAGCGATTTCTTTGAAGGCAAGGGGGTGGATGCCGTGTACTTCCCGTTCCACAAGGCCAACCAGTTCCTGGGTATGACCGGCCTGCCGACCTTCCTGGCTGTGGATGTGATGAAGCGCCCGGATGTGCCGGCGGCACTGGCGGCCTACGAGGCGCATCTGGACAAGGTGTTCGGCAAGGCGATCTAATCCGGATTGATATCAGCCGCAGGCCTGAATGTGAAAACCCGATCCGAAGAACTCCAGGTATTCGTCGCCGTCATCGACTGCGGCTCGATTTCCGCTGCTGCCGAGCAGATGGGCCAGACCCCGTCTGCCGTCAGCCGCACCCTGTCGCGCCTGGAGGGCAAGCTGGGCACCACGCTGGTCAACCGCACCACCCGGCGCATGGACCTTACCGAAGAGGGGCGCTACTTTCTTGAGCGCTCGCGGCTGATCCTGCAGCAGATGGACGAGATGGAAGAGCGTCTGTCGATGAACCGCCAGACCCCGACCGGGCGATTGCGCATCAATGCCGCTGCGCCGTTCATGCTGCATGCCATCCTGCCGTGGATTGGCGAGTTCCGCCGCCAGTACCCGGGCATCGAACTGGAGCTCAACACCGACGACCTGATCATCGACCTGCTGGAGCAGAGCACTGATGTGGCGATCCGCATCGGAGAGCTGGCCGACTCCAGCCTGCACGCGCGCAGCCTGGGTTGTAGTCCGGTGCAGGTGCTGGCCAGTCCGGCCTACCTGGAGCAGCACGGCACGCCACGGCAGGTCGAGGAGCTGGCCAACCACTGTCTGCTCGGCTTCAGCCAACCGGAGTCGCTCAATCATTGGCCGCTACGTCACGCTCAGGGCGATCGCTGGAGCATCCGCCCGGCGTTGGTTGCTTCCAGCGGCGAAACCCTGCGCCAGCTGGCGTTGGCCGGGGAGGGCATCGTCAGCCTGTCGCACTTCATGACCCACGAAGATATCCGCACAGGGCGCCTGCAGGTGCTGCTGAGCGAGGCCAACAATGGCTACCGTCAGCCGATCCACGCGGTGTATTACCGCAACACCCAGTTGGCACTGCGCATCCAGTGCTTCCTGGATTTCATCCAGCGCAAGCTGGCGATGTACGCCTGCTGAGTTGCCTGATCGCGACAAATCCTGTCCACAGGCGGCGAAACTTCCGACGGTTGATTGCACAGTCGAAGCGCTTCGGCCTTACTGACTGCTCAACAAAAACAACACCAAGGAAGTGTCATGCGTATTGTCCCTTTCCAGTATCTGGCTCTCGCAGCCGCGATCCTGAGCTGTTCCTCGGTTTACGCCGCCACCCTGGAGGGCGGCGCGGTGGCCGCCCCCGATCAATATGGTGCACAGGTGGCCGCCGATATTCTGAAAAAGGGCGGCAACGCGGTGGACGCGGCAGTAGCGACCGCCTTCACCCTGGCGGTGACTTACCCAGAGGCCGGTAATATCGGCGGTGGCGGCTTCATGACCCTGTTTGTCGATGGCAAGCCTTACTTCCTCGACTACCGCGAAGTCGCGCCCAAGGCCGCCACGCGCAACATGTACCTGGACGACAAGGGCGAGGTCATCGAGAACCTCAGCCTGGTTGGGGCACGCGCCGCAGGCGTACCCGGTACGGTAATGGGCCTGTGGGAGGCGCACCAGAAGTTCGGCAAGCTGCCCTGGAGCGAGTTGCTGACCCCGGCCATCGGCTATGCGAAAAATGGCTTCAAGGTGGCGGAAAAGCAGTACCAGTACCGCAACGATGCCCAAGGCATGTTCAAGACGGCGACCAACTTCAACGATTACTTCGGCAACATGAAGGTCGGCGAGCTGTTCAAGCAGCCGGAAATGGCCCAGACCCTGGAGCGTATAGCCGCCAAGGGCGTGAGCGAGTTCTATCAAGGCAAGACCGCCGATTTGCTGGTGGCGCAGATGCAGGCTGACAAAGGCCTGATTACCAAAGATGACCTCAAGGATTACAAGGCGGTATGGCGTGAACCGATGGCCGTGAGCTGGCGTGGCAATGTGGTGTATACCGCGCCACCGCCGAGCTCAGGCGGTGTGGCGCTTGCCCAGTTGCTGGGCATCAAGGAAGACCGCGCGGCCGACTTTAAAGGTGTGGCGCATAACTCGGCGCAGTACATCCACCTGCTGGCCGAGATCGAGAAGCGGGTGTTCGCCGACCGCGCCGATTACCTGGGCGACCCGGCCTTCACCAAGGTGCCGGTGGACCAGTTGGTGGCCAAGGATTACCTGGCCAAGCGCGCAGCCCAGGTCAACCCGAAGGCCATTTCCGACACCGACAAGGTCAAGCCGGGCCTTGAGCCGCACCAGACCACGCATTTCTCGATCGTCGACAAGCAGGGCAACGCGGTCAGCAATACCTACACCCTCAACCTCGACTATGGCAGTGGTGTGGTGGTGAAGGGCGCTGGTTTCCTGCTCAACGACGAGATGGATGATTTCAGCGCCAAACCGGGGGCGGCGAACGCCTTTGGCGTGGTCGGCGGTGATGCCAACGCGATCGAACCAGGCAAGCGCATGCTGTCGTCGATGAGCCCCAGCCTGATGACCCGCGATGGCAAGGTCGAGCTGGTAATCGGTACCCCGGGTGGTTCACGGATCTTTACCTCGATCTTCCAGGTGATGAACAACCTGTACGACTACGGCATGCCGCTGGACAAGGCGGTGGCGGCGCAGCGCGTGCACCATCAGTTGCTGCCCAAGGACACCATCTACTTCGACAGCTATGCGCCACTGACCGGGCCGGTAGCTGATGAGCTGAAGAAGATGGGCTATGTGCTGGAGGACCAGGGCTGGGAGATGGGCGACATCCAGGCGATCCGCGTCGATGGGGCGAAGCTTGAGACCGCTTCCGACCCACGTGGGCGTGGGGTAGGGATGATCGTCAAGTAGTACCTGTCAGAACGCCGGGAGGGCTTTGCCCTCCTATCGCGACACAAGGCCGCTCCCACGAGGACCTGCGTTGGGGCCTTGTGTCGCGAAAGGGCCGCAAAGCGGCCCCAGGTTCCAAAGGTCAGACGCGGAACTGGCTGACCAGTGTCTGCAACTGCCCACCCAACCGCGCCAGCTCCACACTCGACGCTGCCGTCTCGTCACTGGCTGCTGCGGTTTGCTCTGACACATCACGCACATTCAGGATGCTTCGGCTGATCTCTTCAGCCACCGCACTCTGCTGCTCTGCCGCCGCAGCAATCTGCTGGTTCATCGACTGGATGCTCGATACCGTACTGGTAATGCTCTCCAGCGATGACCCGGCCTTTCGCGCCAGTTCGACGCTGCTGTCGGTCAGGGTACGGCTGCCCTGCATGGCATTCGCCACTTGCTGGGTACCGTGCTGCAGGCTGGCAATCAGTTCTTCGATCTCTTCGGTAGACTTCTGCGTGCGCTGGGCCAGGCCGCGCACTTCGTCGGCAACCACGGCAAAGCCACGGCCTGCCTCGCCGGCACGCGCCGCCTCGATCGCTGCGTTGAGCGCCAGCAGGTTGGTCTGTTCGGCCACCGACTTGATCACGTCCATCACGCTACCAATTTTCTGGCTTTCCTGCTGCAGCAGGTTCATGGCCTCGGTGGAACGGTGCATGTCTTCGGCCAGGCGTTCGATCTGGCCAATCGCTTCGCCCACCACGCGGTCGCCGGCACGGGCTTCGTCATCGGCACCTGTAGCTGCATGTGAGGCCTGCTCGGCATTGCGCGCCACTTCCTGAACGGTAGCGGCCATTTCGTGCATGGCGGTGGCCACCTGGTCGGTCTCGACTTTCTGGCTGTTGGCGCCCGCGCTGGTCTGTTCGGTGACTGCCGACAGCTCTTCGGCGGCGCTGGCAATCTGGGTGACGCCATCGCGGATGCCGCTGATCAGCTCGCGCAGGGTGGTGCCCATGCGCGCGATGCCTTGCTGCAGCACGCCCAGTTCGTCACGGCGGGTGACGCGCATGTGCTGGGTAAGGTCGCCACTGGCGATTTTTTCCACGGCCACCAGGGTGTCTTGCAACGGGCGGGTGATCTGGCGGGTGATCAGCACCGCCGCCAGCACGCCGACCAGCAGCGCCAGCAGTGTGGCGATGGCCTGCAGGCTGCGGGCCTGGGTACTCTCGATGTCACGGCGCTCTAGCTGGATCTGGTACAACGCGTCGCTGCGCTTGACGATGTCGGCACCCTGCACGGTCATTTCGGCGCGCGAGGTGGTGATGTTGGCAACCGCGTCGCGGAACTGGCGTACGGCGTCACGATAGGCCAGTACTGCGTTTTCGAACTGTTGCAGGCGCGCGTCTTCGCTGGGCAGCTGGCGCTTGAGGTTGTCGATATCGGCCAGTGCCGCATCCAGCTGGCGCAGGGCGGCCTGCTCGTTGGCGCTGCTGTTCTCGGCGATGTAGCCACGCACATCGATGCGTACCTGCAGCAATTGCTGGCGGGCCTTGCTGATCAGCTGGTACTGGGCCAGGCGCGTACTGTCAGCCTCGGGGCGAGCCATCACCTCCTGGCTGAGCGCATCCATGGCCTGGTCGGCGCGGATGGCCGAGCTGTTCATGGAAACGCGCGCTGCGCGGGTGGCGTCGTAGCCCTGGCGCATCTTGTTCAGCGACAGCTTGTAGGCGCTGATGGTATCGCCCAGCTCACCCAGCAGCTTGACGTTCTCCGGGCTTTTGAAGGTGGTGGCCAGGTAGGCCTGCTGCTTGCTGAATGCGTCCAGCTTGGCCAGGGTGTTGGCGGCGGCGGTATCGTCGCCGTTGGCGATCATGTACTGCAGGCGCGCAATGCGCAGATCGGTGAGGTCCTTGTTCAACTGGCCAATATCGCCCATCCAGTTGCTACGGTCGATCAGGCTGCCCAGGCTGGTCCAGCCGGTGAGGGCCAGCAGGCCAGTGAGGACCAGCACCAGGCCGAAGCCCAGGCCGAGTTTAAGGTTGACGCTGATGTTGGCGAACCAGCTGTTCATGCACGCTCTCCAGAAGTTGATTTCGCTCTCTTGATCTTCGATCGCCAGGCGTTGTTGTTCTGGATGCCCGCTGATTCGTGCAGGGGTTATCGGCCATGATTGGGGAAGCTGAAACGCTTTTTCAGCAAAATGTCAGCAAGCGGTCTCACGCGGTCCCTGTTGCACCGGGTATCAGAGGGTGCGTGCACTGAAGGTGTCGCAGCGGTTCACTTCACCTTCGGCAAACCCGGCCTTGAACCAGCGTACCCGCTGCGCCGAGGTACCGTGGGTGAACGAGTCTGGCACTACGCGCCCGCGGCTTTGCTGCTGCAGGCGGTCGTCGCCAATGGCATTGGCCGCATTCAGCGCTTCCTCGACATCGCCTGGCTCCAGCCAGTTCAGGCGTTTCTGCGCCTGGTATGCCCATACCCCGGCCAGACAGTCGGCCTGCAACTCCTGGCGCACCAACAGGCCGTTGTCGCCCTCCATGCGCTGGCCGGCGCGTCGTGCGGCGTCGACCTTGGCCGAAACGCCCAGCAGTGTCTGCACATGGTGACCGATTTCATGGGCGATCACGTAGGCCTGGGCGAAGTCGCCAGCTGCAGCGAAGCGGGTTTCCATTTCACGGAAGAACGACATGTCCAGGTACACCCGCTGGTCCGCCGGGCAATAGAACGGCCCAACCGCTGCCGAGGCAAATCCGCAGGCCGAATTGACCTGGCCGCTGAACAGGACCAGTTTGGGGTCACGGTATTGTTTGCCGGCCTCGGCGAACAGGGCTTTCCAGGTGTCTTCGGTGTCACCCAGAACCGAGGCGACGAACTCGGCTTGCTGGTCGTTGGCCGGTGGCGCCTTGCCGCCCGCACCACTGGGCGCCGTCTGCTGTTGTTGCTGCTCCATCTGCCCGGCAAGCTGGCCAAGAATCTGCAACGGGTCCTGCCCGGTGAGCCAGCCGATGCCGACGATCAGCAGGATTGCCCCAAGCCCCAGCCCCTTGCCGCCGCCGAAACGCATGCCGCCGCCGCCACCTTCGCCTCGGGCATCGACCACGTTGTCGCTGCGTCGGCCTTTTCGCCATTCCATGAATGCTCTCCGAGCGTGAAACAAGAAGACAAAGATTAGTTCACGAAGGTGGAACCTGTCAGGCCGAGGTGTTTATCCATAACTATTTGGTTATGTATCAAGGGGTCGATTTCAATGTTCATCGCCCGCGACCTGCCGGAAACTGTAAGTCCGCCTGCCACACTCAGGCGTTCTCATAATTCCAAGAGAGGAAACCGGCATGCCCGCCCAGGACAACAGCCGCTTCGTGATCCGTGATCGCAATTGGCACCCCAAAGCCCTTACGCCTGACTACAAGACGTCCATTGCCCGCTCGCCGCGCCAGGCACTGGTCAGTATTCCGCAGTCGATCAGCGAAACCACTGGTCCGGATTTTTCCCACCTGGGCTTCGGCGCCCATGACCATGACCTGCTGCTGAACTTCAATAACGGTGGCCTGCCAATCGGCGAGCGCATCATCGTTGCCGGCCGTGTCGTCGACCAGTACGGCAAGCCTGTGCCGAACACCTTGGTGGAGATGTGGCAAGCCAACGCCGGCGGCCGCTATCGCCACAAGAACGACCGCTACCTGGCGCCGCTGGACCCGAACTTCGGTGGTGTTGGCCGGTGCCTGACCGACCGTGACGGCTACTACAGCTTCCGCACCATCAAGCCGGGCCCGTACCCATGGCGCAACGGCCCGAACGACTGGCGCCCGGCGCATATCCACTTCGCCATCAGCGGCCCATCGATCGCCACCAAGTTGATCACCCAGCTGTACTTCGAAGGTGACCCGCTGATTCCGATGTGCCCGATCGTCAAGTCGATCGCCAACCCGCAAGCCGTGCAGCAGTTGATCGCCAAGCTCGACATGAGCAACGCCAACCCGATGGACTGCCTGGCCTATCGCTTCGACATCGTGCTGCGCGGCCAGCGCAAGACCCACTTCGAAAACTGCTGAGGACCCCGCCATGCCAATCGAACTGCTGCCGGAAACCCCTTCGCAGACTGCCGGCCCCTATGTGCACATCGGCCTGGCCCTGGAAGCGGCCGGCAACCCGACCCGCGATCAGGAAATCTGGAACCGCCTGGCCAAGCCAGACGCGCCAGGCGAGCACATTCTGCTGCTCGGCCAGGTGTATGACGGTAACGGCCACCTGGTGCGCGACTCGTTCCTGGAAGTGTGGCAGGCCGACGCCAACGGCGAGTACCAGGATGCCTACAACCTGGAAAACGCCTTCAACAGCTTCGGCCGCACCGCCACGACCTTCGATGCCGGTGAGTGGACGCTGCACACGGTCAAGCCGGGTGTGGTGAACAACGCTGCGGGCGTGCCGATGGCGCCGCACATCAACATCAGCCTGTTTGCCCGTGGCATCAACATCCACCTGCACACGCGCCTGTATTTCGATGATGAGGCCCAGGCCAATGCCAAGTGCCCGGTGCTCAACCTGATCGAGCAGCCGCAGCGGCGTGAAACCTTGATTGCCAAGCGTTGCGAAGTGGATGGGAAGACGGCGTACCGCTTTGATATCCGTATTCAGGGGGAAGGGGAGACCGTTTTCTTCGACTTCTGAGGTGACGCTTGGGGCCGCTCTGCGGCCCATTCGCGGGCAAGCCCGCTCCTACAACGATCTGCGTACGCCGAGCAATGGCTGTGCACCGAGCAATCGGCTGTACGCTGAGCAACGGGCTGTACGCCGATCAATGTAGGAGCGGGCTTGCCCGCGAATGGGCTGCAAAGCAGCCCCGGCAATACAACGATCAGCGCCGAACCAGCAGGACCCCACTCTCCATATGGTGGGTATACGGGAACTGGTCAAACAATGCACAGCGCTCGATGCGGTGGGTGTCCTGCAACTGGGCGATGTTCGCTGCCAGCGTTTCCGGGTTGCACGAGATGTACAGGATGCGTTCGAAACGCCGGGTCAGCTCGCAGGTATCCGGGTCCATCCCTGCCCGCGGTGGGTCGACGAACACTGTGCCGAACTCATAGCGCTTCAGGTCGATGCCTTCCAGGCGACGGAACGGCCGCACCTCATTCAGTGCCTGGGTCAGCTCCTCTGCCGACAAGCGTACCAGCCGCACGTTATCCACAGCGTTTTCGTCAAGGTTGCTCAGTGCGGCATTGACCGACGTCTTGCTGATTTCGGTGGCCAGCACCTGGCGTACACGCGTGGCCAGCGGCAGGGTGAAGTTGCCGTTGCCGCAATACAGCTCCAGCAAGTCATCCTCACGCTCGCCCATGGCCTCGAAGGCCCAGCTGAGCATCTTCTGGTTCACTGCGCCGTTGGGCTGAGTGAACGCACCCTCCGGCTGGCGGTAACTGAACACGCGGCCAGCCACATCAAGTTTTTCCACCGCGTAGTCGCGGCCGATAACCAGGCGCTTGCCCTTGGAACGGCCGATGACGCTCGCCCCCAGCGCTTCAGCCAGTTGCCGTGCTTCCACTTCCCAGGCCTCGTCCAGCGGGCGGTGATAGCACATCGTGATCATCGCATCGCCAGCCAGGGTGGTGAGGAACTCCACCTGGAACAGGCGGTTGCCCAGTTCTTCGCTAGCCTGCCAGGCTGCCTTCAGGCGTGGCATCAACGCGTTGATGCGTTCGCTGGCAATGGGGAAATCGTCGATCAGGATTGCCTTGTGCTTCTCGCCCGGGGCGAACATGGCGTAGTGGCGCTGGCCATCCTCGCGCCACAGGCGGAACTCGGCGCGCAGGCGGTAATGCGCGCGTGGCGATTCGAAAACAGCCGGTTCCGGCGCACCGAACGGCGCCAGCAGCTCGCGCAGCCGGGCCACCTTGGCGTCCAGTTGGGTGGCGTAGGAGGAGGGGTCGAAAGCAGCACTCATGCGTTGAACCAGCCTAGCTTGATGACGAACAGGATGGAAAGGATCACCAGGGCCGGGTTCAGGTCGCGACGGCGGCCGGAAATCAGTTTGACGG
This sequence comes from Pseudomonas sp. NBRC 111139, assembly GCF_001753955.1. Lineage (NCBI taxonomy): Bacteria > Pseudomonadati > Pseudomonadota > Gammaproteobacteria > Pseudomonadales > Pseudomonadaceae > Pseudomonas > Pseudomonas sp. NBRC 111139. Next base: position 139,344 of record NZ_BCBP01000018.1, on the reverse strand, counting down.
CGGTCCAGGCGATGAAGCCGAAGGCGATACCATTGGCGATCGAGTACGTCAGCGGCATGGCCAAGGCAGTTACCACCACCGGTGCGGCTTCGGTGACGTCGTCCCAGTTTATTTCCGCCAGGCCCGAGGCCATCAGCACCGCGACGAACAGCAGCGCCGGAGCGGTGGCGAACGCCGGCACGCTGCCGGCCAGCGGGGCGAAGAACAGCGCCAGCAGGAACAGCACGGCAACCACGATGGCCGTCAGGCCCGTGCGGCCACCGGCGCTCACACCCGCAGCGGACTCGATATAGCTGGTGGTGGTCGAGGTGCCCAGCAGGGAGCCGGCCATGGCGGCGGTGCTGTCGGCGATCAGGGCGCGGCCCATCTTCGGCATGTGGCCGTCCTTGCCCATCAGGCCTGCGCGCTTGGCCACGGCGATCAGGGTGCCGGAGTTGTCGAACAGGTCGACGAACAGGAACGCGAAGATCACGCTGATCAGGCCCACATCGAGGGCACCGGCGATGTCCAGCTGCAGGAAGGTGGGTGCCAGCGAAGGTGGCATCGACACGATCCCGCCGAACGGCGTGACGCCCATGGCGATCGACGCGACGGTGACGGCCAGGATGCCGATCAGCACCGCGCCGCGCACTTTCAGCGACTCAAGGCCGACGATCAGGAAGAAGCCCAGTGTGGCGAGAATCACCGACGGCTGCTTGAGGTCGCCCATGCCCACCAAAGTGGCTGGGTTATCGACGACGATACCGGCGTTATGCAGGGCGATCAGTGCCAGGAACAGGCCGATACCGGCGGCAATCGCCGAACGCAGCGGCAGCGGGATGCTGTTCACGATCCACTCGCGGATGCGGAAGATCGACAGCAGGAAGAACATCACCGCCGACAGGAACACGGCACCCAGTGCCACCTGCCAGGTGTGGCCCATGTGCAGCACCACGGTGTAGGTGAAGAACGCGTTCAGGCCCATGCCCGGTGCCAGGGCGATCGGGTAGTTGGCAATCAGGCCCATGGTGGCGGAGCCGATGGCCGCTGCCAGGCAGGTGGCAACGAAGATCGCGCCTTTGTCCATGCCGGTCTCGCCGAGGATGCTCGGGTTGACGAACAGGATGTAGGCCATGGCCAGGAAGGTGGTGACGCCCGCGAGAATCTCGGTGCGCACGTTGGTGTTGTGTGCTCTTAGTTGAAACAGCCTTTCCAGCATGCCCGCTCCCCAAGGCGCCCCCGGCGCCATGAATGTATCGACCCCATCAGCAAAGCACAGACCGTACCGGATGCTGTGGTTTTGTGTGGGGAGGAAAAAAGCCGCGCATGATACCAGCATGCATGGCGGGGGCCTATGGCCGTTGGGGAATGGGTTTTTTTGGCCCTGCGCGGGTAACGTCCCCTGCAGGCGCGGGCTTGCCCGCGAACAGGCCGGCACGGGTGACGCATCACCCGTTATGCAACCGATCCCGCTTGGCCAGGGTAGGGAACAGTTTTATCCACACCCCGGTCACCACCAAGGTGCCCACCCCGCCCAGCACTACCGCCGGCACTGTACCAAACCAGTGCGCGGTCACCCCCGATTCGAACTCACCGAGCTGGTTCGAGGCACCGATGAACAAGCCGTTCACTGCGCTCACCCGCCCACGCATTTCATCCGGTGTCTCCAGCTGCACGAACGAGCTGCGAATGACCATGCTGATCATGTCTGCCGCACCCAGTACCACCAGTACCGCCAGCGAGAACCAGAACGAGGTCGACAGGCCGAAGGCGATGGTTGCCACGCCGAACACGCCGACCGCAGTGAACATCGTCCGCCCGACGTTGCGCTGGAACGGGAAGCGCGCCAGCCAGAGCGACATCAGCAACGCCCCCACCGCTGGCGCCGAGCGCAACAGGCCAAGCCCCATCGGACCGGTCAGCAGGATGTCTTTGGCAAATACCGGCAGCAACGCGGTGGCCCCGCCCAACAATACGGCGAACAGGTCCAGCGAGATGGCGCCGAGGATGTCGGGCCGGCTGCGAATGAAACGGATGCCAGCCAGCAGCGATTCGATGCTGGCGCGTCCGCGCTGGGCGACCTGGCCGTGCGCCTGCAGGCTCAGGGTCAGCACGCAGGCAATGGCGTACAGGGCCACCGTCGGGCCATACACCCACATGCTGCCAAAGGCATACAGAAAGCCGCCCACCGCCGGCGCCACGATGGTCGCCGACTGGGTGGCCGAGGCCGACGCCGCCACTGCCCGCGGGAACAGCCCGGCCGGTACCACGTTGGGCAGCAGCGCCTGGGTTGCCGGCATTTCGAATGAGCGGGTGGCGCCGAGCAGGAAGGCCAGGGCAAAGATCAGTTCGCGGGTGACGTTGTCGGTGGCACTGCCCACCGCCAGCGCCAGGGCAATCAGCCCCTGAAGGCTCTGGCACAGGGCGGCGACCTTGCGCCTGTCATAGCGGTCGGCGACATGGCCGGTGTGCAGCATGAACAGCACCCGTGGGGCGAACTCGACCAGGCCGACCAGGCCCAGGTCCAGGACGTTGCCGGTCAATTGGTAGAGGTGCCAGCCGATGGCCACGGTGAGCATCTGGAAGCCGCTGGCGGTGAACACGCGGGCCAGCCAGAAGGCCAAAAAAGGACGATGGTGACGCAACAACTGCGGTGCGGAATCGGACATCGGAAACCAGGGGCCTCGGCGCAGTAGAGGGGGTGCGCAGCGTATCACCTGTTTGTAACAAACGGTTACTGTTTGCTCGGGTCGGCACTTTTCCACTGTTAATTAAAGAGGGTGAGGCAACAGGTCACGCGGCAATCCACCACACGGCCCACCGGGCCATTCGGGACTATGCTTCCTAGCATTAATTGATCTGGGTCAATCGTTCCAGATCAATGAAATGGCCGTCTGGCCGGAATCCCTGCGATCGAACAGAACAATTCAAACACGCCGTACTCGACCCAGTGGGGGCAGTGGGCGACGGGGCCACAAGCCCGGCCGCCGGATTATCTGAAGAGGAAGCACCATGTTCGGAATAGAAGCCTTAGAGCTCGCCCGAATGCAGTTTGCCTTTACCGTGTCGTTCCACATCCTGTTCCCGGCCATCACCATTGGCCTGGCCAGCTACCTGGCAGTCCTCGAAGGCCTATGGCTGCGGACCCACAACCAGGTCTACCGTGACCTCTATCACTTCTGGTCAAAGATCTTCGCCGTCAACTTCGGCATGGGCGTCGTCTCCGGCCTGGTCATGGCCTACCAGTTCGGCACCAACTGGAGCCGCTTCTCCGACTTTGCCGGCGCCGTCACCGGCCCGCTGCTCACCTACGAAGTACTGACTGCGTTCTTCCTCGAAGCCGGCTTCCTGGGCGTCATGCTGTTTGGCTGGAACCGCGTCGGCCGTGGTCTGCACTTCTTCTCCACGGTGATGGTAGCGCTCGGTACGCTGGTCTCGACCTTCTGGATTCTCGCCTCGAACAGCTGGATGCAAACCCCGCAAGGTCACGAGATCATCGATGGTCGGGTGGTGCCGGTGGACTGGTTTGCGGTGGTGTTTAACCCCTCCTTCCCCTACCGCCTGATGCACATGGCCACTGCCGCGTTCGTGTCCACCGCGTTCTTCGTCGGTGCCTCGGCGGCCTGGCACCTGCTGCGCGGGCGTGACAACCCGGCCGTGCGCAAGATGCTGTCGATGGCCATGTGGATGGCACTGATCGTCGCCCCGATTCAGGCAGTGATCGGCGATTTCCACGGCCTCAATACCCTCAAGCACCAGCCGGTGAAAATTGCCGCGATCGAAGGCCACTGGGAGAACGTGCCCGGTGAGCCGACGCCGCTGATCCTGTTCGGCATTCCCGACATGGAGGCCGAGACTACCCGGTTCAAGATCGAGATCCCGGCGCTCGGCAGCCTGATCCTGACTCACAGCCTGGACCAGCAGGTGCCGGCGATGAAGGAGTTCCCGCCTGAGGACCGGCCTAATTCGACCATTGTGTTCTGGTCGTTCCGGATCATGGTCGGGCTTGGTTTCCTGATGATCTTCGTTGGCCTGTGGAGCCTGTGGTTGCGCAAACGCGGCACGCTGTACAGTTCACGCCCGTTCCTGCATGTGGCCCTGTGGATGGGTCCATCCGGGCTGGTCGCGCTGCTGGCCGGCTGGTTCACCACCGAAATTGGCCGCCAGCCCTGGGTGGTGTACGGCCTGATGCGCACGGCGGACGGTGTTTCCAACCACAGCTACGCCCAGCTCGGCTTCACCCTTGTGGCGTTCGTGGTGGTGTACTTCGCCCTGTTTGGCACCGGCCTTGGCTACATGATGCGCCTGGTACGCAAAGGGCCGCAGACCGGCGAGGGTGACGAGCACACACCGGGAGGCCCAGGCCAGAAACGCACGCCGGCACGGCCTTTGTCCGCCGCCGATGATGGCCGCGAGGCCACCTCTGCCAGCCTGAACGAGGGGAACTGAACCATGGGTATCGACCTTCCACTGATCTGGGCCGTGATCATCATCTTCGGCGTCATGATGTACGTGGTGATGGACGGATTCGACCTGGGGATCGGCATGCTCTTCCCCTTCGTCAAGGGCGAGCAGGACCGTGATGTCATGATGAACACTGTCGCGCCGGTATGGGACGGCAACGAAACCTGGTTGATCCTGGGCGGTGCCGGACTGTTCGGTGCCTTCCCGATGGCGTATGCCGTGGTCCTCGAGGCCCTGTACCTGCCCCTGATCCTGATGCTGATCGGCCTGATTTTCCGAGGCGTGGCCTTCGAGTTCCGCTTCAAGGCCAAGGCCGACAAACGGCACATCTGGGACAAGGCTTTTATCTGGGGTTCGCTGATCGCCACCTTCTTCCAGGGTGTGGCGCTGGGCGCGTTCCTGGAGGGGTTCAAGGTGGTCGACCGGCATTTTGCCGGTGGCACCCTGGACTGGCTGACCCCATTCAGCCTGTTCTGCGGGCTGGGGTTGATCGTGGCCTACACCTTGCTGGGTTGCACCTGGCTGATCATGAAGACCGAAGGGCCGCTGCAGCAGAAGATGCACGATATGGCCCGGCCGCTGGCGCTGGTGCTGCTGGTGGTGATCGGTATCGTCAGCCTGTGGACGCCCATTGCCTACCCGCAGATTGCCGACCGCTGGTTCAGCATGCCCAACCTGATCTGGTTCATGCCGGTACCGCTGCTGGTGCTGGTGACCTTCTACGGGTTGCTCAAAGCGGTGGCACGCAACGCGCACTACACGCCGTTCCTGCTCACGCTGGTACTGATCTTCCTTGGCTACAGCGGCTTGGGAATCAGCCTGTGGCCTAACATCATCCCGCCGTCGATTTCGATCTGGGATGCCGCAGCGCCACCGCAAAGCCAGGGCTTCATGCTGGTGGGTACCCTGTTCATCCTGCCGTTTATCCTGATGTATACCTTCTGGAGCTACTATGTGTTCCGCGGCAAGGTCACCCACGAAGACGGCTACCACTAGGAGGGCCGCATGATGGCTGGCAAACATGGTTTGGAAGACAAGAAACCGCTGTGGCAGCGACTGGGCTGGCTGTTGCTGATCTGGGCAATGAGCGTCGCAGCGCTGGGTGTGGCGGCCTGGGTGATGCGGCTGTTCATGGGGGCGGCGGGCCTGACCACACATTGATAAAGAGCGGCAGCGGGCTTGCCCGCGAAGCAGGCAACGCGCTAGATGGCACCGGCGTTGCCGGTGTTCGCGGGCAAGCCCGCTCCTACGGGGGCGGTGGCGCGCCTACTTGCGGGCTTTCAGAATGACGAACTTGGGCGTTGCCGCCACCTGCTCCACCCCCCGGAACAACCGCGCCAGCTTGCTGTGATAGCCCAGGTGCCGGTTACCCACGATGTACAGCGCCCCACCTACCACCAGCGCTTCACGCGCCTGCTGGAACATGCGCCAGGCGAGGAAATCGCCCACTACCTGCTGTTGATGGAACGGCGGGTTGCACAGCACCACGTCCAGCGACTGCTTCTCCAGCCCGGCCAGGCCATCGGCCGCGAAGAAGGTCGCCGGGCGCTCGCCCAACGCTGCCAGCCAGTTCTCCTGCGCCGATTGCACTGCCATGTACGACTCGTCGACCAGGGTGTACTCGGCATCCGGGTTGGCCAGGGCGCTGGCGATCGCGAGTACGCCGTTGCCGCAGCCCAGGTCTGCCACCCGCGCACGGCCAAGGTCGCGTGGTAGATGCGGGAGGAACGCCCGCGTCCCGATATCCAGGCCTTCACGGCAGAACACGTTGGCGTGGTTGACCAAGTCAAGTGCCGGCGCGTCGAGGCGGTAGCAGCTGGGATAGGGGGACTTGGCGAGCGGCCGCTCGGCAACCGTTGCTGTCAGCAAACGGGCCTTTTTCAGTGCCAGCGAAGCCTGTACGGGGCCGATGTACTTCTCCATCAGGTCGCCGGCCGCCCGTGGCAGGTGCTTGATCATTGCCCCAGCAATCACCTGCGCACCGGGTGCCAGCTGGCCTTGCAGGCGGATCAGTTGTTCTTCGAGCAGGGCCAAGGTCTTGGGTACACGCACCAGCACCCGGTCGAACGGGCCTTGCCAGTGTTCGCTGGCCGGTACGAACGGCACACTGTCGAACGGCAGGCCATTGCGCACCAGGTTCTTTTCCAGGGCCAGGTGCCCCAGGTGCGAGTCACCGCTGCTGACCACCTGCAGCTGGCCCGCAAGGCTTGCGGCCAAGGCACCGAAGCTGTCATTGAGCACCAGTACCCGGCAATTGGCGTCGGGTGCCTGATCGTGTAGCTGCGCAAGCAGGTACTCGTCGGCGGCATCGAAGGCCTGCAACGGGTCGTTGGCCTGCTCCGGCTGGCGGATCAGGTCGAGTTCGGCGTAGGGGGTGGTCAACAGGGGCATGGCGTCTGGCTCGGGTACGAAACTGCCCGTTGCGGTTCGCTCCGGGCTTTGCCGGGCGATTCTACAGGGCTTTGCCCGAGGTCGCAGGTTCGAAGATCAGATCCAGCCACGCAAGGCGGCAATGGCAATGGCTCCGGCCTTGTTGGCTGCGTTGGTCTTGGTGATCACGCTGCGGATATGGAAATTGACCGTGCTTTGCGACAGCGAGAGGATGGAGGCAACATCGGCAGCGGTCTTGCCGGCGGCAGACCATTTCAGCACTTCCAGTTCACGCTCGCTCATTTTCGGCTGGGGTGGGCATAGCGCGTTCAGGTGGTGCTCGCCCAGTACCGCGTGAAGGGTGTGGCACAGCCACTGCACACTGCCGGCTTTGTCGTACAGTTCGAGCATATCGATGTGGCCGTTTGGCCGAGCGACACTGATCTGGCTCTCGTTGTGCTGCTGATCGTGAAGCGACTGTGTCCAGCCGTGGCGCAAGCCATGCTGGCAGGCCGTTTCGCGAAATTGCGGTGCTTCCTTGTACAGGTCATCGGTCCACAGCACCGGCGTCGTCGAGCTGTGGCTCAGGTTCGCTGCCGGGTCCAGCTTGTAGAAGTCGTCGCGCTGGTAACGCTCGATCCACTCAATTGGGTAGTTGCTGTAGAGGTACAGCCTTGGCGTTTGCGTAGCGATCTGAATGCGGATGTTCAGCCCAAGGTAATCCATGTCCAGGTCCTGAGCCAGATGGACTGCGATGTCGAATAGCTTCTGCGGGCTGCGTTCGCTGACGAACGCATGAAGATACTCGGGTTTCCAGTGAAGCATTTGAAACACTCCTTGGGGCGCGCAGGATCCAATCCGTTTGAGTACCCGGATGATTGTAGGAAAAGACCTACCATCTTGTTGGGATTTTTTTGTTATAGCGAACAGGATTTTCTGCGAGTTCGGCACGATCACCCTTGATGAGGCCCTACAAAGCGGTGGTTTTTATCCTGGCCACTTTAGGCGACACTGTGCACACGCCAACCTTGGAGCCCGATATGACCGCTAGCGCCGAAAAGTTCACTCGCCAGACACTGCTTGATGTTCAGCCACTGACGCCGAACCTCTTCAGCCTGCGGGTTACGCGCGATGCGGGGTTCCGCTTCCGTTCCGGCCAATTCGCCCGGCTAGGTGTGACCAAGGCCGATGGTAGTGTGGTGTGGCGCGCCTATTCCATGGTCAGCGCCCCCCATGACGAGCACCTGGATTTCTTTTCCATCGTGGTGCCAGGTGGTGAGTTCACCAGTGAGCTGAGCCGTTTGGGTGCAGGCGATACGTTGCTGATCGACCGACAGGCGTTCGGTTTCCTCACCCTCGACCGCTTCGTCGGTGGTCGTGACCTGTGGCTGCTGGCTACCGGTACCGGCATTGCGCCATTCATGTCGATCCTCCAGGACTTCGAGGCCTGGGAGCGCTTCGACAGCATCAAGCTGGTGTATTCAGTGCGCGAAGCGAAGGAGCTGGCCTATGTGGATGAAATTGCCGGGCTGGAACAGCGCGATTATCTGGCCGAGTACGCGGGCAAGTTGCAGTTCATTCCCGTGGTGACCCGTGAACAACACCCTGGGGCGTTGAATCAGCGGATTACGACGTTGATCGAGAATGGCGAGCTGGAGAGGGCGGCAGGGCTTGAACTGTCGCCGGAGCATTCTCGTGTGATGCTGTGCGGCAACCCGGAAATGATCGACGAAACCCGCAAGGTCCTCAAGGCGCGCGACCTGCAATTGAGCCTGAGCAAGCGGCCGGGGCAGGTGGCAGTCGAGAACTACTGGTAAGTCCATTGCGGCCGTTGCGGGCCTGTAGGCGCGGGTTTACCCGCGAAGAGGCCGGCCCTGCTGGCCAATTTCCACCCGCCGTTCACCGTTGCCGCCGCCACCGTATTCGCGGGTAAACCCGCTCCTACGCAGATTGGTGGTGGACACACATCGGAGGTTGGACACAGGCCGCCGTGTAGGAGCGGGTTTACCCGCGAAGAGGCCGGCCCTGGTGGCCAATCTCCACCCGCCGTTCACCGTTGCCGCCGCTACCGTATTCGCGGGTAAACCCGCTCCTACACCGGATTGGTGGTGGACACACATCGGAGGTTTAACACAGGCCGCCGTGTAGGAGCGGGTTTACCCGCGAACACCGGCGAAGCCGGTGCCATCCACCGCACTGGATTCTTCGCCAGCATGCCCGCTCCTACAGCGCCCCCGGCAATTTCAGGGCAAGCGGTTCTGGTTCTGCGTCTTGAGCAAATCGCGGATTTCGGTCAGCAGCGTCTCTTCAGCCGAAGGCACAGGCGGCGTAGTCGGCGCCACGGCTTCTTCACGTTTGAGCTTGTTGATCGCCTTCACGCCCATGAAAATGGCAAAGGCCACGATCACGAAGTCGATCACGGTCTGGATGAACTTGCCATACGCCAGCACCACCGCTGGCACGTCACCTTCGGCAGCCTTCAGGGTAATGGCCAGGTCGCTGAAGTCGACGCCGCCGATCAGCAGGCCCAGTGGCGGCATGATCACGTCGCCGACGAAGGACGAGACGATCTTGCCGAAGGCCGCGCCGATGATGATACCGACCGCCATGTCGACGACGTTGCCTTTGACTGCGAAAGCCTTGAACTCGTTGAGCACGCCCATGTTTGGTTCCTTGTAACAAAAGGTGAGGTTAACGCAGTGTAAGCCACTTAAACGCTTCATGCGTTGTGTTCAGGGCTACAGACTGCAGTTAGAACGAATAGTTTTGTCGCATCTCGAAGCGTTCGAGACACGTCCTGCTCAGTTATCATGGCGAATTTTTCCAGGAGACCCCACCCATGGCCAAGGCCAAGCGCTTGTATGGCTGCACCGAATGCGGCGCGACCTTCCCCAAATGGGCCGGCCAGTGCGGCGAATGCGGGGCCTGGAACACCCTGGTCGAAACCATGATCGAAAGCGGCGGCGCTGCTGCACCCAGTAGCGGCCGCGCTGGCTGGACAGGACAGCAAGCGCAGATCAAGACCCTGGCCGAAGTCAGTGTCGAGGAAATCCCGCGTTTCACGACCAGCAGCACCGAACTGGACCGCGTGCTGGGTGGCGGCTTGGTGGATGGCTCGGTGGTGCTGATTGGCGGTGACCCCGGCATCGGCAAGTCGACCATTTTGCTACAGACCTTGTGCAACATCGCCGTGGGCATGCCGGCACTGTATGTCACGGGGGAGGAGTCGCAGCAGCAGGTGGCCATGCGCTCGCGGCGGCTGGGCCTACCCCAGGACCAGCTCAAGGTGATGACCGAAACCTGCATCGAGACGATCATTGCCACAGCGCGGGTCGAGAAGCCGCGGGTAATGGTGATCGACTCGATCCAGACCATTTTCACCGAGCAGTTGCAATCGGCCCCGGGCGGCGTGGCCCAGGTGCGCGAAAGCACAGCGTTGCTGGTGCGCTATGCCAAGCAAAGCGGTACGGCAATCTTTCTGGTCGGCCACGTGACCAAGGAAGGCTCGCTGGCTGGCCCAAGGGTGCTGGAGCACATGGTCGACACGGTGCTGTATTTCGAAGGTGAGTCCGATGGCCGGCTGCGCTTGCTGCGGGCGGTCAAGAACCGCTTTGGCGCGGTCAACGAGCTGGGCGTGTTCGGCATGACCGATCGTGGCCTCAAGGAGGTATCCAACCCGTCGGCGATCTTCCTCAACCGTACTCAGGAAGAGGTGCCGGGTAGCGTGGTGATGGCAACCTGGGAGGGTACCCGGCCAATGCTGGTCGAGGTGCAGGCGCTGGTCGACGATAGCCATCTGGCCAACCCGCGGCGGGTAACCTTGGGCCTGGACCAGAACCGCCTGGCCATGTTGTTGGCGGTGCTCCACCGCCATGGCGGTATCCCGACCCATGACCAGGATGTGTTTCTCAACGTGGTCGGCGGGGTGAAGGTGCTGGAAACGGCTTCGGACCTGGCGCTGCTGGCGGCGGTGATGTCCAGCTTGCGTAACCGGCCACTGGCCCACGGTTTGCTGGTGTTTGGCGAGATTGGCTTGTCGGGCGAGGTACGGCCGGTGCCCAGTGGCCAGGAACGCCTGAAGGAAGCGGCCAAGCACGGCTTCAAGCGTGCCATCGTACCCAAGGGCAATGCGCCGAAAGAAGCGCCTGCGGGTTTGCAGGTGATTGCCGTTACCCGCCTGGAACAGGCGCTGGATGCATTGTTCGAATAGTGTGCAGGAGCGAGCAAGCTCGCTCCTGCAATCAGTCAGTGCTCGGCAACGGCCGTGCGCCTGACCGTTTCATTGCCATGCTCGTCCAGTTCCAGCATCGGCACTTCGTTACCTTCGGCATCGAACAGCTTGCCATCTTTGAAGTAGTCCCCATCACGCAGCGCGGAAATGTCCGAATACTGGATGGTCCGCTCGTAGGCTGCAGCGAACACTGACTGGTTTTCCGAGTTGCCGGTGGTGAAGTGGTTGAAGATCAGGTTCAGCAGGATGGCCATGATCGCCGCCGAGCTGATGCCGGAGTGGAAGATGGTCTCGAACCAGTTCGGGAAGTGGTGGTAGAAGGTCGGCGCGGCAATCGGGATCATGCCGAAGCCCAGCGAGGCCGCGACGATGATCAGGTTGACGTTGTTCTTGTAGCTGACCTTGGACAGGGTGCGGATACCGCTGGCCGCCACGGTGCCGAACAGCACGATACCGGCGCCGCCCAGTACCGGGGTAGGCACGGCGGCAATCACCCGGCCCATGACTGGCAGCAGGCCGAGTACCACCAGAATCACGCCGCCGGTAGCCACCACGTAGCGGCTCTTGACCCCGGTCACGGCCACCAGGCCGACGTTCTGGGCGAACGCGCTCTGGGTGAACGAACCGAAAATCGGCGCCAGGATGCTCGATGCCATGTCGGCGCGCAGGCCGTTGCCCAGGCGCTTGGAGTCCACCTTGGTGTCGATGATCTCACCCACGGCGAGGATATCGGCCGACGTTTCCACCAGGGTGACCATGATCACGATACACATCGACAGGATCGCGGCGATGTGAAATTCCGGCATGCCAAAGTGGAAAGGCGTGGGGAAGGCGAACATCGGGCCTTCGCTGACCTTGCTGAAATCGGTCATGCCCAATGCCCAGGCGATCAGCGTGCCGACCACCATGGCCAGCAGGATCGACAGGCGTGAGATGGTGGCGCTGCCAAGCTTGCTCAGCAGCAGCACGATGGCGAAGGTCAGCCCGGCCAGGCCGATGTTGGCCACGCTGCCGAACTCCGGCGAGGCGCTGTTGCCACCCATTACCCAGCGTGCGGCAACCGGCATCAGGGTCAGGCCGATGGTGGTGATCACGATACCGGTCACCAGCGGCGGGAAGAACTTGGTGATGCGCGAGAACACCGGTGTGATCAGAAAGCCGATCAGCGACGCAGCCATGACCGCGCCGAGCACCCCTGGCAGGCCACCGCCCCCCTCGCTGCTCAGGATCGCGCCCATGGTCGCCACACCGGCGAACGACACGCCTTGCACGAGTGGCAACTGGCAACCGAAGAACGGCAGGCCAAGGGTCTGCAGCAGGGTGGCAAGGCCACCGGCGAACAGCGAGGCGGCGATCAGCATGCCGATTTCGGCACCATTCAGGCCCGCGGCCTGCCCCAGGATCAGGGGTACTGCGACGATCCCACCATACATGGTCAGCACATGCTGCAGACCATAGGCCAGGTTGGCACCAAGACCGAGGTTTTCATCCTCGGGTCGCTTGGCGGGAGACGTGCTAGGGGACGTAGTCATGGAGCAGGCTCTCTGTTTATTGTTGTGCCGCTACTGTAGACACTTCCTACAAATGATTGCCACAAGAATTGTATACAATATTTTGATCGGAGCGCGAACAGATCCGGCCGCAGGGTGTGTTAAAACCCAATGCAGAAGGCGTACCAACTTGGCAGAAGCTGTATTAGAAGGGTGTGTACAAAGCAACGCTACCCAGGCTTAAAGCTGTCTGGGTAGACAAGAAACACCAGGCGGGAAGGCTATTAGCTAGCTAAGAGATTTTATTATTCGATGAGTTCGCGCAGCTCACGCATCATTTCGGTGCTGTCAGCCACGTTCAATTCCACAAGACGGTGCAAATGGCTCATCGAGTCGAGGTCGATGTACAGGCAGATGAAGCCCAGGCGGTCGGGTTCTTCGTGGCGCAGTTCGACCTGCATCTGCACACGGACATCCTCGTCCAGCTCGATGATGGCGTCGAAGTCCTGGGTCAGGTCGGCATCCCAGCCTGCGGGGCGTTCGATCAGCAAGCCTTTGAGTGAAAGGTCCAGCAGTTTTGCAGGCCAGCGTTTCAGCCCCTGGCGCAGCTCGATGGGGGCATCGAAGTCGATGCGTTGAAAGCGGCGGCGTTCGTCATGATCGCTCATGGCTTGGATCCTCGAATAGGTCATCAGGTGTCATCCTGACTATAGTTAGAGTTGCATGTGCATCAGGTACTGCAATCAGGCCGCAGAGGCTCTAGAACAAAGCAAGTGTGGCAATGCCGCTTGACTGGCCCTAGACTCGGTGGGCGGTCTTTCCAATCCACCAGCTGGAAGCTAACCATGAACAACAATAATAGCCTGCTACGCCATATTCCGTGGCTGGCGCTGGCAGTCATAGGTGCCTGCGCACTGGGTGTGGTTGCCCTGCGGCGCGGCGAGGCGATCAACGCCTTGTGGATCGTGGTCGCGGCAGTGGCCATCTACCTGGTCGCCTATCGTTACTACAGCCTGTTCATCGCCACCAAGGTGATGCAACTCGACCCGCGCCGTGCCACCCCGGCGGTGCTCAACAATGATGGCCTGGACTACGTCCCGACCAACAAACACATTCTTTTCGGTCACCACTTCGCCGCCATCGCCGGCGCTGGCCCACTGGTGGGTCCGGTGCTCGCCGCGCAAATGGGTTACCTGCCCGGCACGCTGTGGCTGATTGCCGGCGTGGTGCTGGCCGGTGCGGTGCAGGACTTCATGGTCCTGTTCCTGTCTACCCGCCGCAATGGGCGCTCGCTGGGCGACATGGTGCGCGAGGAAATGGGCAGAATCCCGGGCACCATCGCCCTGTTTGGCTGCTTCCTGATCATGATCATCATCCTCGCGGTGCTGGCACTGATCGTGGTCAAGGCCCTGGCCGAAAGCCCATGGGGCATGTTCACGGTGATGGCGACCATCCCGATCGCGATGTTCATGGGCATCTACATGCGCTACATCCGTCCGGGCCGTATTGGCGAAATCTCGGTCGTTGGCGTGGTGCTGCTGCTGGCCTCGATCTGGCTGGGGGGCGTGATCGCTGCGGACCCGGTGTGGGGCCCGGCGTTCACGTTCACCGGCGTGCAGATCACCTGGATGCTGGTGGGCTACGGTTTTGTCGCCGCCGTGCTGCCAGTGTGGCTGGTGCTGGCGCCACGTGACTACCTGTCGACCTTCCTCAAGATCGGCACGATCCTTGGCCTGGCCATCGGTATCCTGATCATCGCTCCCGAGCTGAAAATGCCGGCGCTGACCCAGTTCACCGACGGTACGGGCCCGGTGTGGAAGGGTACCCTGTTCCCGTTCCTGTTCATCACCATTGCCTGTGGTGCGGTGTCCGGCTTCCACGCGCTGATTTCCTCGGGGACCACCCCCAAGCTGCTGGATAACGAAACCAACGCCCGCTATATCGGCTACGGCGGCATGCTGATGGAATCGTTCGTCGCCATCATGGCCATGGTTGCGGCCTCGGTGATCGAACCGGGCGTGTACTTCGCCATGAACAGCCCGGCTGCAGTGGTCGGTACCGATGTCGCGTCGGTGGCGCAGACCGTCAGCAGTTGGGGCTTCCTGATTACACCCGAGCAGCTCGAAGCCGTTGCCCGTGACATCGGCGAGCACACCATTCTGGCCCGTGCCGGCGGTGCGCCAACCCTGGCGGTCGGTATCGCGCAGATCCTGCACCAGGTGTTGCCAGGTGAGAACACCATGGCCTTCTGGTACCACTTCGCAATCTTGTTCGAGGCGCTGTTCATCCTCACTGCGGTAGACGCTGGTACCCGTGCCGGGCGCTTCATGTTGCAGGACCTGCTGGGCAGCTTCGTGCCTGCACTCAAACGCACTGAATCGTGGGGGGCCAACCTGCTTGCCACTGCTGGCTGCGTGGCACTCTGGGGCTATCTGCTGTACCAGGGCGTCATCGACCCGCTGGGTGGCATCAACACCCTGTGGCCGCTGTTTGGTATCTCCAACCAGATGCTGGCCGGTATCGCCTTGATGCTCGGTACTGTGGTGCTGATCAAGATGAAGCGTCAGCGCTACATCTGGGTCACCCTGCTGCCGGCCGTATGGCTGCTGATCTGCACCACGGCTGCAGGCCTGATCAAGCTGTTCGACCCCAACCCGGCTGTCGGCTTCCTGGCCCTGGCCAAGAAGTACAGCACTGCGCTGGACGCCGGCCAGGTACTGGCCCCGGCCAAGGACATTGGGCAGATGCAGCACGTGATCTTCAACGCCTACACCAACGCGGGCCTGACGATCTTGTTCCTGCTGGTGGTCTTCAGCATTCTGTTCTTCGCCATCAAGGTCGGCTACGCCGCCTTGGGCCGCAAAGAACGCAGCGACAAGGAAACCCCGTTCCAGGCGTTGCCTGACGCGTAATCGAGAGGACTGCAATCATGTTCAACGACTTGGGTCGACTGGGCAAATACCTGGGGCAGGCAGCCCGCCTGATGGTCGGCATGCCCGACTACGACAACTATGTCGAACACATGCAGAAAACGCATCCGGACAAGCCGGTGATGAGCTACGAGGCGTTCTTCCGCGAACGCCAGGAAGCACGCTACGGTGGCAAGTCCGGGCCCAAGTGCTGTTGAGCCTGCGGTACGTGTAAACCTGTGGGAGCCTGGGTAACCGGCTCCCACAGTCATTTTCAGATTCAGGAGTATTTTGCGTGCAGACGCCCATTCCCGTAACCGTCCTCACGGGCTTCCTCGGTGCCGGCAAGACCACCTTGCTCAGGCACATGCTCAAGGCCGAGCATGGCCTGAAGCTCGCCGTGATCGAAAACGAATTCAGCGAGGCCGGCATCGACAGCCAACTGCTGGGTGACCAGCCGGTGCAGGTCATGACCTTGGCCAACGGTTGTGTATGCTGCAGCATCCATGGCGACCTGACTCGCGCGCTTTACCTGCTGCTTGAACGCCTGGATGCAGGGGAAATCGCCTTCGATCGCCTGGTGATCGAATGCACCGGCCTGGCCGACCCGGCGCCGGTAGCGCAAACGTTCTTCATCGACGAGGAGCTGCGTGAGCGCTATATCCTCGACGGCATCATCACCCTTGTCGATGCCGCGCATGCCGAACTGCACCTGACCCAGACCATCGCTCAGGCCCAGGTCGGCTTTGCCGATCGTCTGCTGCTGAGCAAGACCGACCTGGTCGAGCCAACTGCGGTTGAAGCCCTGCGCGAACGCCTGGCCCGCATCAATAGCAGGGCTGCGATCCGTGTAGTCGAACACGGCTGCATCGACCTGGCTGAATTACTGGATGTGCGCGGTTTCAACCTCAACCCCGACCTTGGGGTGAACCTGAAACCGATGTTGCGACCCGTGCTCAAGCCTGCCACCCCGGACCGTATCTCCACGATGGTGCTGCGTACCGAAACCCCGCTGGATATCGACCGCCTCAGCAGCTTCATGAACGAGCTGCTGGAAACCCACGGCAAACAGCTGCTGCGCTACAAGGGCGTGCTGAACATTGCCGGCGAGGAACGCAAGCTGGTGTTTCAGGGCGTGCTCAAGCTTTATGGCTTCGACTGGGACGCCGAGTGGGCTGCAGGCGAAGCACGCGAGAGCGTGATGGTGTTCATTGCCGATGAACTGCCCGAGGCTACGATTCGGGCTGGCTTCGAGGCAATGGCTGCGGGCTGAGCCGCTGCGGCGCCTGCCCTGCGAACCACTGCGGCCATGAGCTGCGGTGGCGGGTTTCGACCTCGATGCACGGGATCAGGCGTTCGGTCAGCACAGCAGTTTGCCGCACAGCTTTGGCGGTGCGGTACTTGACGCTGTGGATGCACTCGCGGTCGCCGAACTCGCAGCGGTTCAGGGCGGTTCCGCCGCAAGGGCCATTGGCCAGGCCTTTAGGGCAGGTTTCCGGGCAGATATACAAGGTGTCTTCCAGGCGGCAACGGCCGCAGGTGTCGCAACCCACCAGCGGGCGCTTCACACTGCGCTCCAGCGTGTGCAGCATGTGTGCGCCGACGCGTGTACCCCACAGAGGCTGGCGCACCGCCCAGCCGAAGGCCTTGCTCAGGCTGTTGCGCCGGCTGAACAGCAGTGCGTGCATGCCATGCATCAGGTGATAGCGGGCTTTTTCCTTGAATGAGGCATTGACCCGTGACTCGTCCAGGCGCCAGCCAGCCTGTGGCGGATGGAAGGTCACCGCCGGCAGGCCAGGCATCTGCCAGCTGGCGTGCCAGGCCGGTGCCCATTGCTCCAGGGACTGAACCTGGGATTGCCAGTGCTCGATACGGGTCTCAAGGGCCAGCAACTGTTCGAGTGTGTGAACCCCTGACAGGTGCACACCGGCGTACCCCATCAGCTTTGTACCGATGATCTGCAAGGCCAGGCGGTCAACACTGCGCGCCTGGGCAAAGGCCTTGGACTGCGCCGTTTCCGCTTCGAGCATGTCGCGCATGGAGGGCGTGACAGTCACGCCGGCCACGTGGTCGAGCATCGCCGCGCGCCCGTGGGTGAGGCTCATGAGGCAGGCCAGCATGGGCTTGGGTGAGGCCTGGCGGCGCATCCAGTGTATGGCTTCCTGATGCTTGGCGGCATCGAAGCCCAGTTGCAAGGTGAGAAAGTCAGCCCCCGCTGCCAGCTTTTTCTCGGCCTTGAAATACTGGGCGCCGCCTTCTTCCTCGTGGTACTTGAACGGGTTCAGCGCCGCGCCCAGCAGCCAGTGCGGGCAGGCCTGGCGAGCAACCTGCAGGGCGGCGACCGATTCCAGATAACGCACCGGGCGCTGGCCAGGTTCATGGCCGGGCAGGCGGTCGCCAGTCAGCAGTAACAGCTGGTCGAGGCCGGCGGCGTCCATGCGCTGCAGTTGGGCGAGCAGGTGGTGGCGTTCGCGATCCTTGCCTGAAAAATGCGGCAGGGCAGGCACCGGGTTGCTGAACGAGGCGAGGGCGTCCAGCGGTGACATGTCCAGCGGGCTGCCGACACGATCACCGATGGCCACGGTCATCGGCCAGCCGCACAGGTGCGCACGGGCCATGATCGCTTCCATGGCGGCAAAGCGTTCTGCGGAAGGCTTGGGGACGAACTCCATGACACAGACGAAGTTCTGTTCGCGCAGGGCGGTTTTCAGCAGGCTCATGTTGGCCGGGCACCTGGTGTGGTCAGGGTGGCATTGTGCGGCAGAAGGCGAGCCGGGTCATGTCCGGATGCGCAGGATGGTGATCTGAATGAGACATGGGGGCGCGAAGATCATGACAGCATGATCATGAAGATTTCTTGGGTTCATCTCAAATTTAATGAGTTTGTCTCAATACCCCGTCAGCCGGAGAATCCCCCTTATTCATTCAAGCATGCTGAAGGGACAAGACATGGCACTGGCACATAACCTGGGCTTTCCACACATCGGCCGTGACCGCGAGCTGCGTGCCCGCCACTGGCAGGTGCAGAAAGACGCCGGCATCGAGCTGGTGCCGGTCGGCGACTTCGCCTGGGACAGCCACGTGCTTAGCGCAGGCGATCAGCCGTTGGTTCTGAACTGGGAACCACTGTTCGAAGAAGTGGAGCACGCCAAGGCCCTGGGCCTTGCAGTCAAGCCGGTGGTGATCGGCCCCTTGACCTACCTGTGGCAGGGCCAGACCCTGGGCGGTGACTTCGACAAGCTGGAGCTGCTTGACCGCCTGCTGCCCGTGTATGACCAGCTTCTCAACCGCCTGGCCGACCATGGCGTTGAATGGGTGCAGATCGATGAACCCATCCTCGCCCAGGACCTGCCCCAGGATTGGAAAAATGCCTATGAACGTGTCTACAACATCCTTCAACGCGCACCGTTGAAGAAGCTGATCGCCACGTACTTCGGCGGCCTGGAAGGCAACCTCGGCCTGGCCGCCAACCTGCCGGTTGATGGCCTTCACGTCGATCTGGTTCAGGCCCCCGAGCAGTACCAGAGCATTCTCGACCGCCTGCCGGCCTACAAGGTACTGTCGCTGGGCCTGGTCGACGGTCGCAACGCCTCGCCTTGCGATCTGGGCAAGACCCTGGGGCTGCTGCACGAAGCCCATGAACGCCTGGGTGAGCGGCTGTGGTTGGCGCCGGCCTGTTCGTTGCTGGAGAGTCCAGTGGACCTGGCCGTGCAGAAGTGCCAGGAAGTGGCGGTGCTGGCCGCTTCGCTGGAGCAGGACCGAGTCGCGGCTTGAACAGTTGCTGCCTGTGCCGGCCTCTTCGCGGGTAAACCCGCTCCTACGACGGCCTGCGCCCGATCACCGATGTGTGTCCATCATCGATCAGTGTAGGAGCGGGTTTACCCGCGAATACGATGGCGGCTGCAACGGTGAACGGCTGGTGGAAACTGGCCAGCAGGCCCGGCCCTTTCGCGGGTAAACCCGCTCCTACGATGGCCTGCGCCCGATCACCGATGTGTGTCCGCCACCGATCAGTGTAGGCGCGGGTTTTCCCGCGAATACGATCGCGGCTGCGACATTGAACAGCGGGTGGAAATTGGCCAGCAGGTCCGGCCCTTTCGCGGGTAAACCCGCTCCTACAACGGCCTGCGCCCGATCACCGATGTGTGTCCGTCACCGATCAGTGTAGGCGCGGGTTTACCCGCGAAGAGGCCGGGCCTGCTTGAATCAATCAGCGTTCGATGGCCAGCGCCACCCCTTGCCCACCACCAATGCACAAGGTCGCCAGGCCTTTTTTGGCATCCCGTTTGATCATCTCGTGCAGCAGGGTCACCAGCACCCTGCACCCGGAAGCACCAATCGGGTGGCCCAGGGCAATCGCCCCTCCATTGACGTTAACCCGCGCGGCATCCCATGCCAGCGCATTGCCCACGGCCAGCGCCTGGGCGGCAAAGGCCTCGTTGGCTTCGATCAGGTCCAGTTCGGCCAGTTGCCAACCGGCCTTGTCCAGGCAACGCTGGGTCGCCGAAACCGGACCAATACCCATGATCGCGGGGTCTACCCCGGCACTGGCGTAGGCGGCGATCTTCGCCAGCACCGGCAGGCCCAACGCCTTGGCCTTCGCTGCGCTCATCAAAAGCACGGCGGCGGCGCCGTCGTTCAGGCTGGAGGCATTGCCTGCGGTGACGCTGCCGTCCTTCTTGAAGGCCGGGCGCAGTTTGGCCAGGGGCTCGGCGGTGGTGTCCGGGCGTGGTTGCTCGTCACGGGCAAAAACCTTGGGCTCGCCCTTTTTCTGCGGCAGCACGATGGGGGTGATTTCAGCGTCGAAACGGCCGGCCTCGATCGCTGCCACTGCCTTGCGCTGCGATTCGGCAGCGAAGGCATCCTGCTGCTCACGGCTGAGGCCATACTTGTCCACCAGGTTTTCGGCAGTGATGCCCATGTGGTAGTCATTGAAGGCATCCCACAGGCCGTCCGTGATCATGCTGTCGATCAGTTGGCCATGGCCCATGCGTTGGCCGGTGCGGGCCGAGGGCATCACGTAGGGGGCAAGGCTCATGTTCTCCTGGCCACCGGCAATCACCACCTCGGCATCGCCACAGCGGATCGCCTGGGCGGCCAGGTGCAGGGCCTTGAGGCCCGAGCCGCAGACCTTGTTCAGGGTCAGGGCCGGTACGCTGAAGGGCAGGCCAGCCTTGATCGCTGCCTGGCGTGCCGGGTTCTGACCGGCACCGGCAGTGAGCACTTGGCCGAGGATGACTTCGTCGACCTGCGCCGGGTCCAGCTCGGTTTGTTTCAGCAGTTGCTTGATCACGGCGGCGCCGAGGTCGACCGCAGGCACAGTGGCCAAGGCGCCCTGGAAGCTGCCGATGGCGGTGCGGGTTGCGGCGACGATCACCACGTCGTTCATGTTGTTGTTCTCCGTGCAATGGGCGTAGTGCCGCCAGCATCGGCGGGTTTGGCTTATTTGTTAAGTTTGTTTTTCTTTCGGATTGATGTGAAAAGCAAATCAATGGGTGCCAGGCGTTCTAACCCGCCAATCTGGATTTCAAGCAGCCATGTCCTTCCTGCACAGAAGAACTCTGGTTTTGCATCCCTCTGATCACCCCGTAATATGTGTCGGATAACCTGCGGGGGTAGTCTCACCCTCTGATCAATCGGAATCGCCCCAAGCGGCGCTTTCCTGGCATAAACCTGACGAGGTACAGACATTGGCCATCATTCATCCTAAGGTTCGCGGTTTCATCTGCACCACGACTCATCCGAAGGGCTGCGAGCTCAACGTCCGTGACCAGATCGAAGCCACCCGCAAGCTGGGCGTACGCGAGGATGGCCCGAAGAAGGTCCTGGTCATCGGTGCTTCCAGCGGCTACGGCCTGGCTGCCCGCATCACGGCGGCCTTCGGCTTCAAGGCCGACACCCTGGGCGTGTTCTTCGAAAAACCAGGCACCGAGACCAAGGCCGGCACTGCTGGCTGGTACAACGCTGCCGCCTTCGACAAGTTCGCCAAGGCCGAGGGCCTGTACAGCAAGTCGATCAACGGTGACGCCTTCTCTGACGAAGCCCGCGCCAAGGTCATCGAGCTGATCAAGAACGAAATGGGTGGCAAGGTCGACCTGGTCATCTACTCGCTGGCTTCGCCCGTGCGCAAGCTGCCGCAGACCGGTGAAGTCATTCGCTCGGCACTCAAGCCGATCGGCCAGCCATACAAGTCGACCGCCATCGACACCAACAAGGACACCATCATCGAGGCCAGCATCGAGCCGGCCACCGAGCAGGAAATTGCCGATACCGTCACCGTCATGGGTGGCCAGGACTGGCAGCTGTGGATCGATGCGCTGGCTGGCGCCAATGTACTTGCCGAAGGCGCTCGCACCGTGGCCTTCAGCTATATCGGCAGCGATATCACCTGGCCGATCTACTGGCACGGTGCACTGGGCCAGGCCAAGCAGGACCTGGACGAAACTGCCCTGCGTCTGAACCAGAAGCTGGCCGGTGAAGTGAAAGGCGGCGCCAATGTGGCGGTGCTCAAGTCGGTGGTTACCCAGGCCAGCTCGGCCATCCCGGTGATGCCACTGTACCTGTCGATGGTCTTCAAGATCATGCAGGAGAAAGGTGTACACGAAGGCACCCAGGACCAGCTCGACCGCATGTACCGCGACCGTATGTACCGTACCGACGGTGCGCCGGCAGAGGTCGACGAGAAGGGGCGCCTGCGCCTGGACGACTGGGAACTGCGTGACGACGTGCAAAACGCCTGCAAGGCCCTGTGGCCACAGGTGACCACCGAGAACCTGTTCGAGCTGACTGACTACGCCGGTTACAAGAAGCAGTTCCTCAACCTGTTCGGCTTCGAGCGCGCTGACGTCAACTACGACGAAGACGTGGCCACCGATGTGAAGTTCGACTGCGTCGAGCTGTAATCGGGTAAGCCTGTACCGGCCTCTTCGCGGGCAAGCCCGCTCCCACAGGTTCTCCCCCTGTAGGAGCGGGTTCACCCGCGAAGAGGCCAGTACAAGCTACAAAATCTTTGCTAGTTTTGGCGCACAACAACAGGAAATGCGCCATGAGTAGCCTCATCCAACCCGCTACCCCATTTCGCCACCCCGCGGCCGACGGATACAGCCTCGGCGGCTTCTGCTGGCGCCACGCCCAACCTGACCCCCAGCGCCCGCTGGTGATCATCAACGCTGCCACGTCGGTACGCTGCCGCTATTACGCCCGCTTTGCCGACTACCTGTTCGCCCACGGCTGCGATGTGCTGACCTACGACTACCGTGGCATCGGCGAATCCCGGCCGGCGTCGCTGCGTGGTTTCCAGGCCTCCTGGAGCGACTGGGGCCGGCTGGATTTTGAAGCCATGCTGGCGCATGCGGCAGCGCATTTCCCAGGTCAGCCGGTGGACGTGGTGGGGCACAGTTTCGGCGGTTGTGCAGTAGGCCTGGCACCGTCGGCTGGCCAGATCCGTCGGGTCGTGATGGTTGGCGCGCAGTTCGCCTACTGGCGCGACTACGCGGCCAACCAGCGCTGGCAGCTGTTCGGCAAGTGGCATGTGGTCATGCCGCTGTTGACCCGGGTATTCGGCTACTTTCCCGGCAAGCGCCTGGGTTGGCTGGAAGACACGCCATCCGGCGTGGTGCACGACTGGACCACGCGTACCCCACGTTATGAGCACCGCCCCAGCGGGCGGGCGTTGGCGGCGCTACCGTTCGCCCAGGTGCGTGCGAAGACGCTGGCCATCAGTCTGACGGACGACCCCTTCGGGACCGTAGCGGCAACCGAGCGTTTGTTGGGTTATCTGCAAAGTGCCGAGCGCCAGCACCTGCGCATTGCGCCTGTGGATATCTCGGTCGAGGAAATTGGCCATTTCGCGTTCTTCCATGACCGGTTTCGCGAAAACCTGTGGCCGGTGGCCTTGCAGTGGTTGCGGCAGGGGAGGCTTGAAGGTGGGGGGCCTGGCACCATTATCGATTGATGGTGGGCGCTGGATCGTGGGGCCGCAAAGCGGCCCCGGCAATATCAAGCCTTGCGCGCAAGCGGCTGCGCAGCAAACTTCACACCCGCCAGACCGTGTTTGATCAGCGCACGGATGTTGCCATGGTCGCTACCCTCAGGCGTGGCCACCACATCACGGTAGTGCTCGCCGAAGGCCAGCAGCGCTTCCTGGTCGCTCAGCCCTTCAAGCAAGGCCAGGCCCAGGGTTTTGCACGAACCTTCGTTCTGCCCTGCCGCATTCTCCACGCCGCCGTTGTTGAAGGCCTGCGGCTGGTAGCTGTAGTTGTCGGCAATGAACGCCAAGGTATCGGCAAATACATGTTGGCCGCTGGCCAGGCTTGCGCGCAGGGTATTCAGGTCAGTCACGAGGTTTTTCCTTTTTCGAACGCCGCTTGTTGTTCGGCGCTGGCTTCTTTCTGGTATTGGGCTTTCCACTCGGCGTAGGGCATGCCGTACACCGCTTCGCGGGCATCATCCAGGCTCAGGTCCAGCTGACGCTCCTCAGCGGCGGCCTTGTACCACTTGGACAGGCAGTTGCGGCAGAAACCGGACAGGTTCATCAGGTCGATGTTCTGTACATCGGTGCGCTTTTGCAGGTGTTCGACCAGGCGCCGGAACGCGGCGGCCTCGAGCTCGAGCTGTTGTTGTGGGGTCATGGTCTTCTCTCAAGTCATGCGGTTCTTCAGGTGGCGGCCACCGTTGATGACCACCTGGCTGCCGGTGCTGTACTGGCTGGCGAGCAGGTACTTGACGGTCTCGATCAGCGGGCCGGCGCCGGGTTCGAATTCCAGCAGGGCCTTTTTCAGGGTTTGCTGGCGGTAGGCTTCGTCACCCCCTTCCTTGAGGATCAGCAGCCCGGGCAGGATACCGTTCACACGCACCTTGGGCGCATATTTTTCGGCGAATGACAGCACCATGTTCTGCAGTGCGGCCTTGGTGGCGGCGTAGCCGATGTGGCTTTTACTGCCGCGCGAGGAGGTTTCGTCGCAGATGTGAATGATGTCGGCCTTTTCCACCTTGGCCAGCAGGTCGCCCAGGGCCAGGTTGAGGTGGTAGGGCGCTTCGACGTGCAGGCGGAACATGGTCTCGAGGTTGTCGAGGCCGTCGTCGAGCCATAGCGAAGCATTGTGGATGATGGCGCGCAGTCCGTCGTAACGATCGTGCAGGTGATCGATCAGCGCCTGGCGGTCGCCCGCCTGGCACAGGTCGGCCTGAAACTGCACGATGTTGGGGTGGGCTGCCGGCGGCTGGATGCTGCGGCTGGCACTGACCACCGTATGGCCGGCCTGTGCCAGTTCGAGGGCCAGGGCCAGCCCGACACGCTGGCTGGCTCCGGTAACGAGAATGGGGCTGTTCATGTTCGGGGTGGTCAACTTGTCTGTCCTTTGATTGCCACCCAGCATACCCGAACTGTTTACCTGTTGTATGGCCTGGCCTCAGCGGCTGCGCAAGGCGCCAGCAGCGGGCGGGGAGGCCTGTAGCCAACTGGCCAGCAGGCGGGTGGACAGCGGGATGAACAGGTACACCATCACCGGCGTCAGGGCCAGGGTGCTGAGCAGTACCCGGGGCACAAGGTCGAGTGCCGTCAACCAGTGGCCGAACACCAGGTTGAAGGCCAGCGAGACTGGGAAAAACGCCAGCCAGATGGCCACGGCCTGCTTCCAGCGTGGCGGTTTTTGCACCCTGTTGGTGCCGAACCAGTCGTCGATACCGCTAACGCGCGCCTCTTTGGGGCGCTCGAACAGACCGTTGCCGCGTTGTAACCATGCGCGACGCGAGGCGGAGTGCTCCCAGGCATGCAGGGTCGGCTCGTCGCTGAAGCGGAAGATGATCTGAAATTCGTCGCCATCCCGGGGCGGGGCGAGGATGCCCGAGCCGAGGTAGCCAGGGAAGTCGGTGGCCAGTTGTTCGCCTTCGTGCAGCCAGGCCAGCAGGTCCTGGTAGCGGCCATGGGCGGCGCGGCGAGACACCATGAGGGTGACGGGTGGGGTAGACATTGTGTATCTCCTGGCAACGGGGCTGGCGGGTAGCTGGCCCCTTTGGCTGTGTGGCCCGGGGTGGTGGGCGACGCAGTCGTGCATGCAAGAATCGGGCACGCATTATCGCGCAGTTGCGATCTTCGGCAACGCTCAGCTGGCAAACGGTGGCACCAACAGACCGACACAGTCGTAGTAAGCTATGTGCTCAGTTTCTTCGCACTCAGGGTACTTCGTGCACATGAACGAACAGGGACGTAAACCGGTGATCGATGCGAGTTTCGAGCAGCAGGAGCTGTTTCCGATTCGTGAAGTGTCACGCTTGACCGGTGTCAACGCCGTGACCCTTCGTGCCTGGGAACGCCGTTATGGGCTGATCCAGCCCATCCGTACCGACAGTGGTCACCGCCTGTATTCCCAGGCTGATATCGATGAAATCCGCCGTATCCTCGGCTGGCTGGAGCGTGGCGTGGCGGTCAGCAAGGTGGGCAGCATTCTTGCTCGCGGCCATGCTCTCTCCGGGCAGGCCGGCGGCGCGGTGGACCCCTGCTTGCGCTGGCAAAACCAGATTCGCCTGGCGGTACAGCACTTCGACGTGGCGGGCCTGGATCGCCTTTATGACGAGGTGTTCGCGGCCAGCACCCTGGACCAGGTTTTCGCCAATGTGTTCATGCCGGTGTGGCATGACATGGTAGTCCGGCAAGGCGGTTATGGGCAGGCCAGCGAATGGCTGTTCTATGATCAGTTCCTGCGCGGTCGGGTTTTCGCCCGCTTGCAGCTGGCCCGTGTGCCGAGTAGCCGCACCGTGCTGGTGGCGCCATTGCCGGGGCAGTGCTAACCAGTCTGATCCTGGGTAGCGATGAAATACGCGTGATCCCGCTGGCGAACGGGCAGCCGCTGCAAGAGCTTGCGCTGGTCTGCGAACGGCTGAAGCCGGACGCCTTGGTGCTGTTTTCCCATCCGTCGCCCACAGTAGAACTCACCCGGCACCTCAAGCGCCTGGCGTCGATGCTGGAATGCCCGTTGTTACTGGCCGGTGAGGCGGCGGAAGCGGTACAGGACAGCCTGGCTGGCAGCCCTGTAGCCTGCCTGGGCGCGCAGGGCAGTGTGATGCGCCAGCGCTTGCGGCAGTTTCTGGCCCGTCAGCTCGATACTTGAGTGTGCAGCTCGGGGTGGGCGTGGCGGTGGGCCTGGAGGATGTAGTCGCGCAGGCGTTCGATTTCTTCGGCTGGGCTTTGGCCGAGGTCGTAGGCAGCCAGGTCCGTGCCGATGCGCCGGCCCAACACACCATGCAGTTCGATCGGGGTGATGCCGCCCGGGGCGAAGCGCAGCTCGAAGCGGGCGGGTGCTGTTGGCAAATCACGGACTTCCAGCAGCACGCCTTTGAAGGAAATCTCCCGCACCCACAGGCCGCTTGCCTTGTCATGGGCGTCGAGCAGAGCGCTCGGCTGGTCCAGCGACAAGCGCCATGGGCGCAGCATGGGGCCGTCTTCGTAGATTTCCGGTGAACCCAGCTGCAGGTGCAGGGCGTGGAACTCGTCCTCTACCAGCTGCAGCGGGAAACTGATCTGCTGGTTGTTGAACTGGGCCTGCAAGGTCACCTGCTCGTTAGCCACCAACCGCGTAAGCAAGCTTTGAATGCGGCGGTCGCCATTGACCAGCAGGCTCGACATGGTGTCAGCCAGGTTCAGTTGTGGCGAATGCTGCATGTTCTGTATGAAATCCAGCTCGTCCTGGGTCAGGAGCGCGTCTGCTTGCATGATCGAACTCGGTG
The DNA here is from genome assembly GCF_001753955.1 of Pseudomonas sp. NBRC 111139. Lineage (NCBI taxonomy): Bacteria > Pseudomonadati > Pseudomonadota > Gammaproteobacteria > Pseudomonadales > Pseudomonadaceae > Pseudomonas > Pseudomonas sp. NBRC 111139. Next base: position 112,177 of record NZ_BCBP01000018.1, on the reverse strand, counting down.
GTGGCGATTTCTTCAACGGAATTGACCGTGCGTGGCGGACTTGGTTCAGGCGCGTTCGTCGGGTTTCGGACGAGCGCGCAGTTCCGCCAGCTCCCGTTCCAGTTCGACCTGGCGGCTGACGTCCTTCTGGATGCCGATGAAGTAGGTGCGCTGGTCGAAGTCGCTCTTCACCGGCGTGATCGACAGCTCGTTCCAGAAGGCGCTGCCATCCTTGCGATAGTTGCGCAGCACTTCGCGGCAGGGGCGGCCTTCGGCCATGGCCTTGCGGATGCGTGCGCGGCCGAGCTGGTCACGGTCGTCAGCCTGCAGGAACCGGCAATCCTGATAGAGAATCTCGTCACGGCTGTAGCCAGTGAGGCATTCGAAAGCGGCGTTCACGTAGATCAGGATAGTGTCGTCGCCTTCCTTTTCGGCAACCACGATGCCGTCATTGGACGCATCGACCATCGATTGCAGCAATTGCGCGTTGATCATGTCCGGGCCATAGGTGAAGGAAAACGGAAGATGGCGACTTTGGTAACGGCGGCCTTTTGCCAGCGTTGAATGCTAGTATCCTACGTTTTCACTCAGTTTCGGAATCCTCTACCCGATGAAAGTCGCCATTATTTCCGGCTCGGTCTATGGCACCGCCGAAGAAGTCGCCCGTCACGCTGAATCGCTACTCAAGGCGGCGGGTTTCGAGGCCTGGCATGCTGCGCGTGCCACCCTTCAGGATCTTCAGGGTTTTGCCCCCGACGCCTTGTTGGCCGTGACCTCGACCACCGGTATGGGTGAGTTGCCGGACAACCTCATGCCGCTGTACAGCACACTTCGTGACACACTGCCCGCGGCCTGGCGCGGCCTGCCTGGTGCGGTGATCGCGCTGGGCGACTCCAGTTATGGCGATACCTATTGCGGGGGTGGCGAGCAGATGCGTGAGCTGTTCGCCGAGCTGGGCGTGCGCGAGGTGCAGCCAATGCTGCGCCTGGATGCGAGCGAGACCGTGACCCCGGAGGCGGATGCCGAGCCTTGGCTGGCTGAGTTGGCGAGCGCACTGAACGCCTGACCTGGCATCTGCGCAGGCGTGTTAGCCATGGGGCTCGCGCAACAAGGCCAACCACCCCTGCGCCGCCCGTGACAGGTAGGCGCCGCGTCGCCAGATAAACGCGATATCCCAACGCAAATCCTCCTGCGCATTCAACGGCACACGCACCACCCCGGGGCGCTCCAGCGCTTTTGCCACCACCCGGGGCAGCATCACCACGCCCTGGCCCGCTGCCACCAGCGCCGCCAAAAAATCCGCCTGGCCGCTGCGCCCGCCTTCCTTGGGGGTGAAGCCCTGCTGCTGGCACGCCTTCAGCAGCCGGTCGTTGAGCACGAAACTGCGCTGGTAGAGCAGGAACGGTGTATCGGCCAGTTGCCTCAGGCCCACGGCGTCCAGGCCCGCCAGGGCATGGCCAGCCGGCAGCAAGGCATCCAGCGGTTCGTTGCAGAAGGGCTGGTAGTCGAATGCCTCGTCGGTGGGCGTCAAGCAGCCGCCCAGTTCCAGTTCGCCACTTCTGACGGCCTGTTCGACGTTGCGGCTGCCGCCTTCAAGCAGCTGGATGGCGATGTTCGGATGGCGCCGCCGGTACTCGGCGAACAAGCCGGCGAACAACGTGTCGCTGCCAAGCATCGGCAAGCCCAGGCGTAGTTCGCCACGCTCCATCTGGCTGAGGTCGTCCAGCTCGTTGAGCAGCGCCTGGCGCTGGCGCAGCAGGGCTTCGCCACGCTCCAGCACGATGCGCCCGGCAGCGGTCAGGTGCAGGTGCGACGCCTGGCGCTCCAGCAGCGGCTGGCCCACATCTTGCTCAAGCTGGGCCACCTGCTTGCTCACGGCCGACTGGCTGATGTGCAGGGTCTGTGCCGCCTGGGTAAAACCGCCGCGGTGGACCACTTCGATAAAGCTGCGCAGTTGTTTGAATTCCATTGCTTCGATTCCATTCTGGAATGGCAGGCAGTCTAACAATTCGCTTCTGGCCTAGGCAGCCAAATCTTAAAATAAGGGCCTGTCGAGGAACCCCGCCATGAAACCTGCATCATTGAAAAAAGCCCTGCGCCTGCTCGTCGAGCTGGCGGTTCTCTGTACCCTGTTCCTGCTCGGTGGCCAGATTGCCAGTTGGCTGGGCTGGCCGATCCCCGGCGGTGTGATGGGCCTGGCACTGCTGTTGATACTGTTCGCTTCGGGTGTGCTCAAACCGGCCACGCTGCAATTGGGGGCCGGCTGGTTGATGGCTGAGATGCTGTTGTTCTTCATCCCGGCGCTGATGAGCCTGCTCGACTATGGCGCATTGATCCGTGAAGAGGGCTGGCGCATCTTGCTGGTGATTGCCGTGAGCACGCTGATGGTGATGGTAGTGACCGCCATGACCGTGGAGATGGTGTGCCGCTGGAGGCTGCGCCGTGAGCCTTGAACCCATGCCGCTGTTCTGGTTGGCCTTGACCTTGCTGGCTTACCTGGGTAGCCGTTGGTTGTACCGGCGTAGCAAGCGCTACCTGCTGTCGCCGTTGATCCTGGTACCGGTGTTGCTGCTGGCTGTGGCCGTGCCGCTGCATACGGCCTATGCCGAGTATGCGCGCAACACCCACTGGTTGATGGGCGTGCTCGGCCCGGTGACCGTAGCCTTCGCAGTGCCGATCTGGCAGCAGCGGGCCATGCTGGCGCGCCATTGGCTGGCCCTGATGGTGGGCATGGTAGCCGGCAGCAGTGCCTCGATCGCCAGCTCCTGGGGGCTGGCGCACCTGTTTGCGCTGGACAGCGCAACCAGCCTGTCGCTGGTGCCGCGCTCGATCACCACGCCCTTTGCCATGCCGCTGGCCCATGACTTGGGTGGGGTGCCAGAACTGACAGCGGTGTTCGTGATGTTCACCGGCGTGCTCGGTGCCATGTTCGGCGGTGTGCTGTTGCGTTGGTTGCCGCTGCGCACGCCGTTGGCACGGGGGGCCCTGTTCGGTGTTGGCGCGCATGGTGCCGGGGTCAGCCGGGCGCAGGAAGTGGGCCGTGAGGAAGGCTCGGTGGCCGGCCTGGTGATGGTCCTGACCGGGCTGCTCAACCTGTTCGCGGCGCCGTTGTTGGCCTTGCTGCTCTGACCGTTCGTGCCACTGACTCGCTCAGTCATCAAGCTGGCTGGCAACGCAAGTTCCAGCCAATGGGCTGCTGGCTAGACTTTGCCTCGACATAGAGAGCACATGTAAGTGCCGAGGTGACATGCAATGAACGCAGCCTTGCCCTATTCCGCCAACACCACTACACCGGGACCCATCTGATGCCTATGGCCGAGATTCCATTGTGCGTCTGGCGTACCCGGTCACAGCGTTTCATGTTCCGGGGCCAGAGCATCCGCTACTGGACCGCAGGGCAAGGAGAGCCTCTGCTTCTGTTACACGGTTTCCCCACCGCCAGTTGGGACTGGCACTACCTGTGGGGCCCTCTGAGCCAACGTTTCCGGGTGATCGCTTGCGACATGCTTGGCTTTGGTGATTCGGACAAGCCCGTCGATCACACTTACAGCCTGATGGAGCAAGCAGACCTGCAGCAGGCATTGCTTGCCCATCTGCAGGTCGCGCAGCCCGTGCACCTGTTGGCCCACGACTACGGCGGCAGCGTGGCTCAGGAACTGCTGGCGCGACACCATGAGCAGCGTGCCGACATTGCCAGTTGCGTGTTCCTCAACAGCGGGCTGTTCCCCGAAAGCTGCCGCATGCTACTGATCCAGAAGCTGCTGCTCAGCCGGTTTGGCTGGCTGGTCGGGCGCTCGTTCGGGCGTGACGATCTGGTGCGTAACGTGATTCAGGTCTACGGCCCCTGCACCCATCCCAGTGAAAGCGCGCTGGATGATTTCTGGAGCCTGATCGCTGCCAACCGGGGCACGCGCATCCTGCACAAGCTGGTGGGCTACATGCCGGAGCGCAGGTTGCACCGCGAACGCTGGGTCGGGGCGATGCAACGTAAAGGCGTGCCGCTGCGCTTGATCAATGGCGTGGTCGACCCGCTTTCCGGCGCGCACATGCTTGAGCGCTACCGGCAACTGATACCGGAGCCGGACACCGTGCAGTTACTGGGCATTGGCCATTACCCGCATACCGAAGCGCCAGTGCAGGTGCTGCGCCACTACCTGGCCTTTCGTGAGCAGCCGCTGAGCTTCTACCCGCCGAAAGTGGCGTGGTCATGACGAGGTTTCAGCGCCGATGAGGTCGGGCGCCATCCGGGCGGCGCCCGATCTCAACGGCGCTGAAAGTCTTGACGGTCACCTGACCGCCAGGATGCATTTTCAGATTTCAAAAAAAAGGCCGCTGCAAGCCGCAGCGGCCAATCGAGACGTCAGATCAAGGAGCTTCAAAATCTACGTCGGTGAACCTCGCAGGCTTGAAAGGCGGGGGGAGAGCCCTTCAAGCCGGCCAGTGAGTCAAGAATAAGCGCTTGATCCGTTAGGAAAAATAGCGTCTGTCGACATTCACCTTTACGTTTCAGGCAACAGTGCCAAGTGCGGGGTAAGCTTCCCTGCGCTACTGCCTTTATCATCCGTTCACTCTGCTGCCTCCTTGTATTTTGGAGCGCAGTTCATGTCTTTCGATTTCAATCTCGGCAGCCCCGATTTCGGTGAAGGGTGCCCAGGTGCACGCTCTGTGAAAGAACAGGTGAAGGCCATGATGGCCCACGCCCAGGAGCTGCAACAGCTGATGGCTGCGGTTGCGCAATTGGGCAGCCTGATACCGGAGGCGCATCGACAACAGTTCACCGAGCAGAAGCGTTTGCCGTTGGCGGTTGTCGAGTCGCTTGTGCCGCAAAGGCAGGCGGTTCTTGACCAGTGGTGGGAGCAACACTCCAGATTAAGTTCGAAACCACTTACCCTGGCGTCCCATTTGATCCAGCTGATGTTTGCTGAAACGCGTCTCAAGGCCCTTAGGTTCAAGGCCTGGGAAGCCGGTATCGAGGCCCTTGAGCAGGACGGGGACGTAAACAAGCATGAGGTGTACCTGGTTGCCGGAGATTTGCGTTTTCGTTTGCCGGGCGTCGTTGCCAGCCGTCATGACCTCGAACAGAACCCGGACGCACCTGCGGATTTTCTGATTTACAGCTTGGCCAGCGGTTGCTGGTTCGACACTGAACGCGCGCGCGCAGCCAGCGCACTCGCCCCAGCCTTTGCTGAAGGCAGCCCGTTGCGTTGGCTGTTGTCTTCGCAAGAGCGGGCGGCGTTGTCTACAGAGGGTTTGACACTCGATTTCGTGCCGCTGCAAGTACCACTTCACAGGTATTTCATCCGTGATCTGCGGGCTATCCAGCTTAAGGCCACCCAGCGCAGCCTGCGGATCAAGGTCGATGACGCGCGGCGTCTGGCCCAGCTCGACAGTGCGGCTCGGCTTGAGCCTCTGGTGGCTGCGCTGCAGAAACGTGCGACGCGGCATGTGCGAGCGTACCGCACCAGCCTGCTGCCCGAATGGCGGCGATTCATGCAGGGCGAGGAACTGCAAGCCTATCGACAACTGGAAGATGACCTGCAGGTGAAGGAGCAGCGTTGCACCGAGCGTCTGGCGCAATGGCGCGACCTGCGCAGCTTCGCCAAGAAACAGGTCAAGCAAGCCCTTGGCCTGGATATCGACCCCGAGCAGGTACGCGTGTGTGTCAGTCACGTCGATGACCCTGAGCAGGCGATGAAACACACCCTGCTCGATTGGGCGTTGAGTGGTGGCTACAGCGGGGGCCAGCTCAAGGTCGAAATCCTGGGGGAGCGGCACCGTTCATTGTTGGGAAGCACCTCTATCCAGAGCGTGATCGAAAAACTGGATTTGCGCGTGAACTACGTCAAACAGATCCGTACGCTCTATGACGACGCTTTGACCATGGCCGCACTGTGCGAGGTGCTTGATGCGCGGCTGGCGCTGGCCAATCAGGCCGCTCGTCATCAAGGGTTTCACCCGGCTGGGTTCGATCTGCTGCACCACGCACGCCAGGGGAACATGCAGGCCAATGCCATCAGCGCCGGCCTGGTTTACCTCAATGGTGCGCAAACGCCCTTGAAGGATCTGCTGTGTCTGGTGCAGGGCGATCAGTACTTGCTCTACGCCCCTGGAGCACCCGGAGGCGATTTTCATCTTTTCGATTCACTCCAGGAAATGGCGCTCGAAATCGGTAGCTGGACCTTGTGGCCGGTAGGCAGTGAGTACCTGCTGGGGCAATGCTCGCGGGCCCAGCATGATTCGCTCAAGCGCCATTTGCGCAAGGTCGAGATGCTACCCACCGACTGGACCATGCACAGCGTGACGCTCGCGCCGATCAAGTCGCAGCAGTGGCCGGCTGTGCTCAAAGCTCTGGCCAGGCGCAAGATCATTGCCCTGATCGAGGATCAACAGGCCACCACGCCAAGCTGGTTCATCAACGCCAGTCGTGCCGAGCAGCAGGCACTGGTTGATATCGATCAACTGCTCAAGCTGGCGCAGGCCAGGTATCAGTCGCTGATGAAGATGCCGAGCTTTCGCACCTTCGCCCATCGACAGGTGACGGAAAAGATCAACTCATACCCGGGCAATCGCGGCGGCCCAATCAACCCGGATCAGGTATTGATAACGCTGGAAGAGGATGCCATTCGCACACTGACACAGACTGTCATCAAAGGTTATCCCACGTATTACAATTTCTCCGACTTTGCCCGCATCACCTCGGCTACCGGCCAGGATATCTCGCACCTGAGCCCGGCGCTGCTGGGGAGCTACATTCGTGCTGCCGACCTGGGCAACAAGTACATCGAAGAAGTGAAAGCGCAGTTACTCGACCGCTCCAGGCCGGAATATGAAAGGCTCAGGCAGTGTTATCGCACGCTCTTTGCTTTGAAGATCAGGCGTGCCGTGCTCAGCGAGAAACTTCAGGGAAGCTTGTCGGGCCGCCATGCGCAGTGGCTGGAATCGGTGATCGACACTTTTTCGGGAACCTCGATCGACGCGGCGTGCAACCTTTATCCGTTGTGGATGGACGATTGCCCTGTTCAAGGTGCCTACCTGCTGAAGCATGCTCGTGACCGCGAGCTTGAGCCCTTGGTCTATCTGCCAGAAATCGAGCAAGGCCCCACGCTGCGGACCCTCAGCGAGCTGGCAAGGACTTGGCGTGAGCACGACTTGGCAGGTTATTGCCAAGACCGCGTGCCGTTATCGAACCAGTCGCGCTTGAACGCATGGATCGAAGAGCAACTGCGCGCCGGGGATGGCATTGAGCTGGTGCTGGACGCCGTTGCCCGAGGCAGGGGCGTGCGGCCGCCGATAGGGGAGACCGGGCGTATCGGGGATCCTGTCCAGGACCTGGAGAAACGTATCAGGCGGATGATCAACGAAGCCGCTGAAGACAGCGCCGACGCTGCCGAGCGTATTTCGGCCGTGGTGGTGGAGTGGGGGATCGTACTGGCCGGCATCCTCACCGTGCCGTTTCCGCCGGCGGCTATGGCCGTCGGGCTGTTCTGTGCGGCCAGGTCCTTTGTCACCGGGGCCATCGCGTGGAGCGATGGCGACCGTTCCGCCGCCTTGCTGTCGTTCGCGGCGGGGGTTGCAGGAACGGTGGCTTCCACGGGGGTTTTGGCGCGGCTGTTCGGTGCCGCGCAGAAATACATCACCGTACTTTCTCGTGCAGAGGTGTCGCAGCCCACGGCCTTCTCGCGTGTGATCGGGCGGCTATGCGATGACTACGGCGATTTGGTGAGCGAGGTGGCACCCGCCCTTTATGACGGCTTCTCTCAGGAACTGCTCTGGCTCGTCGAGGAGGAAACACAAGACGTCGAAGCGCAGTGTGGGTTGCCCGCGTAACCCATGCGCCAGCTCACGGTTCGTGCGGCCGTGAGCAGGCGCTGCGCCGCCGGCCCATGTTCATCGGCATGGAAGATCGACGTCGGCCCGACCACAGTCATCACCGCCGCAATCTGCCCCAGGGCGTTGAATACTGGCGCCGACAGCGCATCCACCCCCGGCATCAGCAGGCCATGCACATGGTGCAGGCCCTGTTCGCGGATGCCGGCCAGCAGTGTGTCGTAGTCACTGGCGGTTTGTTGCAAAGCGGCCAGTTCCCTGTCGCGCAGCTCCTGGGTTTCTCGCTCGGGCAGGTAGGCGGCGAATACCAGCCCGGTGGACGAGCTGAGCAACGGCAGCACCGAACCGATCTGGGTCACCACGGTGACTGCGCGCACGGCAGGTTCGATGCTTACCACCGTGGCCCCCTGGTTGCCCCACACAGCGATGAAGCAGCTTTCGTTGAGCTCATCTCGCAACTGCGACAACGGCATTGCCGCCACCTTCAGCACATCGATGCTGCCCAGCGCCGCCAGCCCCACCCGCAATGCCTCGCGCCCCAGCCCGTAATGGTTGGTGGCCGCATCCTGTTCGGCAAAACCACTCGCAATCAGCGCCTGCAGGTAGCGATGCACTTTGCTTGCAGGCATCTGCACGTGCTCGGCCAGGCGTGATAGTGAAGTCGAGGGTGAGAGTTCGGCGAGGGCCTTGAGGATGTCGGTGCCGACTTCCGCCGAGCGGACCTTCTGCTTGCCGGTGTCGGTGGGGGAGCTGGCTTTGGCCATGGGAGGGGAGGTTCCGGGTTTATCGTGTCGCCTTTATAGCTTGACGCCTTGAGCGGAGCAAATTACGTTATTCGTAATCTGATTACGATAAAAACAAAATCCGGAGGCATCGATGAACCGCGACACGTCGCCCGACCTTCACTACCTGAGCGGCTTCGGCAACGAATTCGCCAGCGAAGCATTGCCCGGGGCGCTGCCTGTCGGGCAGAACTCCCCGCAGAAGGCCCCGTATGGCCTGTATGCCGAGCTGCTGTCGGGCACGGCGTTCACCATGGCCCGCAGCGAGCTGCGCCGTACCTGGCTGTACCGCATTCGCCCTTCTGCCTTGCACCCACGCTTCGAGCGCCTGGCGCGCCAGCCGCTCGGCGGGCCACTGGGTGGCATCAACCCCAACCGCCTGCGCTGGAGCCCGCAGCCGATTCCTGCTGAACCGACCGATTTCATCGAAGGTTGGCTGCCCATGGCTGCCAACGCCGCAGCGGAAAAACCGGCTGGCGTGAGCATCTACATCTACTGCGCCAACCGGTCCATGGAACGGGTGTTCTTCAACGCGGACGGTGAGCTACTGCTGGTGCCGGAACAGGGCCGCCTGCGCATCGCCACCGAACTGGGCGTGATGGAGGTCGAACCGCTGGAAATTGCGGTGATCCCACGTGGCATGAAGTTCCGCGTCGAACTGCTCGACGGCCAAGCCCGTGGCTATATCGCGGAAAACCACGGTGCGCCGCTGCGCCTGCCGGACCTGGGCCCGATCGGCAGCAACGGCCTGGCCAACCCCCGTGACTTCCTCACGCCCGTGGCCCACTACGAAGAAGCCGAAGGCCCGGTGCAACTGGTACAGAAGTTCCTGGGTGAACACTGGGCTTGCGAGCTGCAGCACTCGCCACTGGACGTTGTGGCCTGGCATGGCAGCAACGTGCCGTACAAGTATGACCTGCGCCGCTTCAACACCATCGGCACCGTCAGCTTCGACCACCCGGACCCCTCGATTTTCACCGTGCTCACCTCGCCAACCAGCGTGCATGGCATGGCCAACATGGACTTCGTGATTTTCCCGCCACGCTGGATGGTGGCCGAGAACACCTTCCGTCCGCCATGGTTCCACCGCAACCTGATGAACGAGTTCATGGGCCTGATCAATGGCGCCTACGACGCCAAGGCCGAGGGCTTCCTGCCGGGTGGTGCCTCGTTGCACGGGGTGATGAGTGCCCATGGCCCCGACGCTGAAACCTGTGAAAAGGCCATTGCCGCTGACCTGGCACCGCACAAGATCGACAACACCATGGCCTTCATGTTCGAGACTAGCCAGGTGTTGCGCCCGAGCCTGCAAGCCCTTGAATGCCCGCAATTGCAGGCCGACTACGATAGTTGCTGGGCGACCTTGCCGAGCACCTTCAACCCGAACCGGAGATAACCCATGAACCACACTGCCAATGCCCGTAGTTGGGTCGAGCACGCCAACGGGCACAGCGACTTCCCGCTGCAGAACCTGCCCTTGGGCATCTTCAGCCGGCCGGGTGAAGCCAGGCGCTGTGGCGTGGCGATCGGCGACGCGATCCTCGACCTGGAGGCGGTGCTGGCCGCCGGCCTGTTCGACGGGGCGGCCAAGGCCGCCGTTGAAGCCACCCGCGGCGGGGCTTTGAACGCCTTCTTCGCTTTGGGCCGCAATGCCCGCGTAGCCCTGCGCGAGCGTTTGCAGGTGCTGCTCGATGAGCACAGCGAACACCAGGCGGCCTTGAAGCCGGCGTTGTTCCCGGCCAGTGACTGCCAGCTGCACGTGCCGGCGCAGATCGGTGACTACACCGATTTCTACGTAGGCATCGAGCATGCGAAGAATGTGGGCAAACTGTTCCGCCCCGACAACCCACTGCTGCCCAACTACAAGTACGTGCCGATCGGTTATCACGGCCGCGCCTCCACCATCCGGCCGTCCGGCACCGACGTGCGCCGGCCCAAGGGCCAAACCCTGCCGGCCGGGCACACCGAGCCGAGCTTCGGCCCTTGCGCTCGTCTGGACTACGAACTGGAACTGGGTATCTGGATTGGCCAGGGCAATGACATGGGCCAGGCAATTCCGGTAGGCGATGCCGCCGAGCACGTAGCCGGCCTGTGCCTGCTCAACGATTGGTCGGCGCGCGATATCCAGGCTTGGGAATACCAGCCACTGGGGCCGTTCCTGTCCAAGAGCTTCATCACCACCATTTCGCCTTGGGTGGTCACCGCCGAAGCGTTGGAGCCGTTCCGCTGTGCTCAGCCGGCACGCCCCGAAGGTGACCCGCAGCCGCTGTCGTACCTGCTGGACAAGCGCGACCAGGCCAGTGGTGCATTTGATATCGAACTCGAAGTGCTGTTGCTGACTGAGCGCATGCGTGAGCAGGGCATTGCCCCGCACCGCCTGACCCTGAGCAACACCCGCAGCATGTACTGGACCGTGGCGCAACTGGTGGCGCATCACAGCGTCAACGGCTGCCAGCTGCAGCCGGGTGACCTGTTCGGTTCGGGCACGCTGTCGGGCGCCACGCCGGGATCGTTCGGTAGCCTGCTGGAGATCACCGAAGGCGGCAAACTGCCGGTCGAGCTGGCCAGCGGCGAGGTGCGCAAATTCCTCGAAGACGGCGACGAAATCATCCTGCGTGCCCGCTGCACACGTGACGGCGTAGCCAGCATCGGTTTCGGTGAATGCCGCGGCACGGTCATCGCAGCCAACTGAGGAGGCAGGGGTATGGAGCTGTACACCTATTACCGTTCCACCTCGTCCTACCGGGTGCGCATTGCCCTGGCACTGAAGGGGCTGGCTTACCAGTCCCTGCCGGTCAACCTGCTGCAGGGTGAGCAGCGCGGCGAGGGCTATGTAGCCGTCAACCCGCAGGGCCGCGTACCGGCCTTGCGCACCGACGGTGGTGAGGTGCTGGTGCAGTCGCCGGCGATCATCGAGTACCTGGAAGAGGTTTATCCACAGCCTGCGTTGCTGCCGGCCACCGCCGAGGCACGGGCCAAGGTACGTGGGGTGGCGGCCATCATTGGTTGCGACATTCATCCGCTGCACAACGTCAGTGTGCTCAACCGGCTGCGCCAGGCCGGTCAGGATGAGGGGCAGGTCAACCAGTGGATCGGCCACTGGATCAGCCAAGGGCTCGCGGCAGTGGAGCAACTGATTGGCGATCACGGTTTCTGCTTTGGCGACACGCCAGGGCTGGCGGATGTGTACCTGATCCCGCAGTTGTACGCGGCCGAACGCTTCAACATCGACCTCGACAGCTTCCCGCGCATCCTGCGGGTTGCCGCACTGGCGGCCGCGCACCCGGCGTTCGCCAAGGCCCACCCCGCCCAGCAGCCGGACAGCCCGGCTCAGTGAAGTGAACGGTTCGTCGCCGGAAGCTTGCCGATTCGCTCGGACAGCTTCAGGCGCTGGACCGGGTCTTCCGTCAGCAGTAACGCATGCTCCAGGTCGAAGCGCTCGGCCTGTGGGCAATCCAGATGATGGTAGAGCGAGGCGCGGGTCATGTAGTCGCTCACCTGCACCGGGCCCAACTGCATGATGCGCTCTGCGTCGATCAACGCCGCCAGGTGGTTGTCGTTACTGATGTGCAGTTGGCGCAGGTTGCGTGACAGGCGTTGCAGCATCTGCAGCGGGCTGGCGCTGCGCAGGTGCTCGGCGGTCAGCGCCAGGTGCGGGCCGAACTGGCGCGCCAGCAATTCGCGGCAGTCGCTGGGGTACAGGCGCCGGCCGCCGCAGGGATCGAGCAGGTGGTCGGCACCCGGCACGCGCAGCAGGAAATGGCCAGGGAAGCCCACACCCTCCAGCGGTATGGACAGGCGCCTGGCCAGTTCCAACGCGAGGATGGCCAGGGTCAGTGGTTGGCCGCGGCGGCGCTGCAGTACCTTGTCCATCATCGCCGCATGGGGGCGCAAGGGGTGATATTCATCCTGCTGAAAGCCCAGCGCATTGAGCTGGCGCAGCAGTGGCTGGGCCAGTTCGCATAGTGGAAGCATCGGCAGGTTGGCGCTTATCTCGCGCTGCAGGTCGTGCAGCGCAGCAAGGCTGGCCGCGGGCTCGACACCCGGGTCGTGCTCGGCAGCAATCCACAATGCGGCTTCCAGCAGGTCGACAGGCTCGCGTTCCAGGCAGGCCAGGCAGGCTTGACGTGGCTTCATGGGGCATCTCCACACACGTTTGAGTATTAGCCGTGGCGCGTGGTTTCGTCCAGTGGTCCGGCGGCGGCGTCAAGGCTGAGGCCGTGCCTATACTGGAAGGAGCACCTCGTAGGGGAGCCGGTCGATGTTCGCGCTGATGCAAAGCACCCGTACCCAGTCACTGCACCTGTTCAATGACCCGCCTACGGGCCTGAAAGCCGTTGTGGCAATCCACAGTGAGCATTTGGGCCCGGCCATGGGGGGGTGCCGCTACCTGCCTTACGCCGATGACGAAAGCGCCATGACCGACGCGATTCGCCTGGCCCAGGGCATGAGCTACAAGGCAGCACTGGCCGGCTTACCGATGGGGGGTGGCAAAGCGGTGATCATGCGCAACCCGCATGTGGAAAACCGCGCCGCGCTGTTCGAGGCCTTTGGCCGCTTCATCGATACCTTGCATGGGCGCTTTATCATCGCCGTGGACAGTGGCACCTCGACCTTGGACATGGACTGCATTGCCCACAGCACGCCCTACGTGACCAGCACCACTGCGTCGGGCGACCCATCGCCACATGCGGCGATGGGAGTGTTCGCGGGCATACGTGCCACAACCTCGTTTCGGCTGGGCAGCGATGACCTGAGAGGCTTGCGGGTAGCGGTGCAGGGGTTGGGCAATGTCGGTTATGCACTGGCGGAGCAATTGCATGCGGTGGGCGCGGAGCTGCTGGTCAGCGACCTGGACCCGGGGCGGGTGCGGCTGGCGATGGAGCAGTTCGATGCCAAACCGGTGACCAACGATGCTTTGATCAGTACCCCTTGCGATATCTTTGCACCCTGCGGCGTGGGCCCGGTACTGAACGGGCAGAGCGTGATGCAACTGCGTTGTGCGGCAGTGGCAGGGGCGGCCAACAACCAGCTGACGACCTTGCAGGTGGCAGACCAGCTGGAGTCGCGCGGCATATTGTATGCACCTGACTACGTGATCAATGCCGGTGGGCTGATCTATGTGGCACTCACCCACCGTGGCGAAGACCAAGGCACCATTACTGCGCACCTGGCGCGGATTCCTTCACGGCTGACCGAAGTGTTTGGCCATGCGCAGGCGGAGAAGCGTTCGCCGGCAAGGGTGGCGCAGATGTTGGCGGAGCGGTTGTTGTATGGCTGAAGGTTGCTGATGGCGTTGTTGCCCACTTCGCCGGTAAACCCGCACACCTCGGGCGATATCACTCGGCAGCAGTACCCTCAAGCAATTCGGCCAACGCATCCGGCTGGCTTTTGAACGCCCGGGCGAACACATCGCGGTTCTTCGCCATGTAGATACCGGCTTCCTCGACCTGCTGCTCGGTCAGCGACGGCACCGCCTTGTGCAGCACTTCGGCCAGGCGCTCGGCCAGTTCGAGCATTTTGTCGTGACGGTCTGCTTCGGCCTTATCCATGAACAAGCGCTCCGGGTCGCGGCTGCTGCGGTACACCACTTCGACGGCCATTCATCACCTCTATGCCTTTTTGCTGGTTGTGTTGCGGTTTACTGTATCTATATACAGTAATGGCAATGCTGGTTGGTTCGCAAGCAGAAATTGTAGCGTGGCACAGACCGAGCGCTGCGGGTGCGCCTTTGCCAGGAACAATTGGTTCGAAACAGATGTAGGAGCGGGCTTGCCCGCGAATGCGGTGGCGGCTGCGACGGTGAATGACCGGGAGATATTGGCCGGCAGGTCCGGCCTATTCGCGGGTAAACCCGCTCCTACAATGGTGCGCCGCGCGGGCGGGGCTCGATCTCACAGGCGCTGAAACTGCTGCGGCAAACACATAGAGGCCTTCATCCAACCTGAAGCGAAATCCTCATTGCTTCATGCCCAACTCGGCATCATCCATCAGCGCCTTGGCCATGGCACTCAGATAATGGGCGGCCCATATCATCATGGGCTTCTCCTCCATCAGGCCAGTGATGGTCAATTCACGCACATAGCCCATCAATTCCGACGACTGCTCGCGGGCGTCCCTGCAGGGGATGCCGGGCTCGATGCGGAACAGTGGATGGGTGCTGTTTTCGCCTTGATAGAAAGTGGTCTTGCCGACGGTGAATTGGGTGTCTTCTGTTGTCATTGTTCAATCCCCTGAAGTTTCTCGAGTGCCTGGCCGCCCGTTTCACGGGCGAGCCCGCGAAGAGGCCGGCCCTCCCGGCACATTAACCAGCCTTAGTGCGAAGTCCTGGGCTCAGCGTGCATCTGCACCTGAACCAGTGCCGACTCAAGCAGAGCCCGCAGCGCCTCCAGCTCATGCATCGAGGTCATCATCAGGATCGAAACCGGTGACTTGGGCTGAAGCAGCAACGCCTGATGCACCACGGTGGCTGCGCACAACGCGTAGTCGGTGGCCTGGATCAGGGTGTCTTCGAGGGAATGGGGGTTATGGGGTGGATCGGGAACTACTTTCAGCATGGTGAAGGCCTGTTCAAAGTTGGGGCCACCACCTCCTGCTGTCAAACAATGAGGCGGCAGCTGTACATGGGTTGACAGACCGGTGAACAGAACCAAAAGCCGGCGCACACGAGGTGCCCCATGACAGCTGCCATAAAGGCAAAGCCATGTGGTTAGTTCAGGGCGGCCTGTCAAAGCCGGTCGCTGATTGGCAGCGACGACCCCAGACTAGTGCGCATGCCCGAACGCCACAATGGCAGGGAGTATCTTTGGGAAATGCCCTACAAGGAAGGGGTTAAATCTGATTTTTCCCCAAGCACGGCGTGCTTTTTTGCAATGCGCCACGCCTCAAGGTGTCTTGCGGCAATCGGTCGCCTTCCAAGACAGGGGCTTGGCCCTTTAACTGCATGGCACAAGCGTCACATCAGCGACGCATCATCCTTAAAGACGTATCGGGGAATGGAACATCGTGAACATCAAATGGGCAGAAAAACTGCGCAAGGGCCTGCACGGCTCGGCCGACTCGCTGGGCAACCTGTGCGTCGAGGCGTTCCATTACCTGGCGCTGTTCGGCATTGGCGCGATCACCGCCTACGCGGCGGTGGTGACGTTCCTGGACATGCTGGGCAAGGGCGGGATCAGTGTCGATGACATCCTGCTGTTGTTCATCTACCTGGAGCTGGGGGCGATGGTGGGGATCTACTTCAAGACCAACCACATGCCGATCCGCTTCCTGCTGTACGTGGCAATTACTGCGCTCACTCGCCTGCTGATCGGCGATGTTTCGCACCACAAGGCACCCGATGAAGGGCTGTTGTACCTGTGCGGCGGCATCCTGCTGCTGGCGTTCTCGATCCTGGTGGTGCGCTACGCTTCGTACCGCTACCCCTCGACCAAGGTGCTGGACGCCAACGGCAAGGCAGTGGAGGAGGGCAAGTAGCCCTCAGTTGGCAATGAAATGGCGCGGCTCGTGGCGGGCGTCACGGGTCAGCGCGGCCAGCACTTGCAGGGGGTTCTGGCTGAGTTCGATCGCAAGGCCCAGGCGGATGCTGTCGATCACCCGTTGCAGGCGCACCGGGTCGTTGCGTTGGGCCGGGGTGATGAGGCGCTTGGCGACCACGCCGGCGTCGTCGGACAGGGTCAGCATGATACTGCCGTCGAGGTTTGCAATGCTCAGGTTCACCCGGTATTCGGGGGCGAATGCAGCACTGATTCGTTCGAATGGGTTGTTCATGGTCTTGCTTCTGCGTTGAGTGAATGCAGAGGTTGACCGGGACGTTCGCACGTTGGTTCAGCGCCATTGATCGGCACAAACGAAAACGCCCGGCTCAAGGCCGGGCGTTTTGCATTGCCGATCAGGCGTCCGGGTCACTCAGTTCCAAGACGCCGCGCTTGCTGCGCAGCTTGCCGTAGAAGTGCTCCAGCGCGTGATTGAGCTTGGTGGCGGCACCGTCGACTGCCTGGTCCAGCGAACTGGCGGTGTGGGTCACGGAAATCGGTTGGTGGCCTTTCGGGCGAGCCTCCATCTGGCAGCGTTTGTCATGCGGTCCGGGCTTGACGCCGTTCTCGTCGCGCAGGTGAACCTCGATGCGGGTGAGGTCTTCTTCGTAACGTTCCAGCGAGTTCTGCAGTGTGCTGCGGACCCACTGGTCGAGCCGGGCGTTACCGTCGAAATCGTTGCTGCTGTTGACCTGGATTTGCATGATTCAATCCTTATTCAGCTTGCTCGCATGGAGACGCGCCTAGGCCCTTGAGACCCTTGGAATTTCTGCGCCTCTTGACTCTAAGGTCAGGCAACTGCGGAATGAATTCAAGCCCTTTTTGAAAATAAATTTCTTGTTGCAAATGGGCTTACCGTGACGCGTGGCTCGTACGGCCAAATGGGTAGCGGGGGCTGGGCTTTGCTTATGAGAATTGAAATCATTATTATTGCAGCCCCAAGAACGCCCGGACCTCGCCATGACGCGCAAAACCGCCGGCCTCCCGCTCAGCTATCGCCTGGCCGTGACATCCCGTAGCCTGGCCGCGCTGCTGGGCGGCTATCTGCTGGCGTCCCTCGCGAGCGTCTGTATTGCCTTGCTGGCGCCACTGCCCAAGGTCGATGCCACGCTCACCGGCCTGCTGCTGTCGTTCGTCTTCTACCTGCTGGCGTTCATCTGGTGTTTCGCCTGCCGCAGCGCCTGGCGTGCCTGGTTGGGCGTATTGGCGCCAAGCCTGCTGCTGGGCGTGATCAGCGGCGTTGCCTACTGGATGAAAAACGCATGAAAGAAGGCTTCCGCCAGGCCATGGCCTGGCTGCACACCTGGACCGGCCTGATCTTCGGCTGGCTGTTGTTCGCCATCTTCCTTACCGGCACGCTTTCGTACTTCAAGGAAGAAATCACTCATTGGTCGCAGCCTGAAGTGCGCAGCCATGCCCTGGACCCGATCAATAGCCTGGCGGTAGCTCAACGTTACCTGCAGGACAATGCAGGGCATTCGAGTACCTGGTTCATTCGCATGCCGAACGAACGGGAGGCCGCCTTGAGTGTGGGCTACCGCGACCCCAGTGGCGGCCCGCGTGGCTTTGTCAGGAAAACCCTCGATACCCAGACCGGCCAGCCGGTGGACGCACGTGACAGCCGCGGTGGTGAGTTCTTCTACCGCTTCCACTTCCAGCTTCAGATGCCTTACCCGGTTGGCCGTTGGCTCTCGACGTTCTGCGCTTTCATCATGCTGCTGGGGTTGGTCACCGGCATCATTACCCACAAGAAGATCTTCAAGGAGTTTTTCACCTTCCGCCCTGGCAAGGGGCAGCGTTCCTGGCTGGACGGGCACAATGCCATCGGCGTGCTGGTGCTGCCGTTCCACTTGATGATCAGCTACAGCAGCCTGGTGCTGTTCATGTACATGGTGATGCCGGCGGGCATCATGGCCAGCTACGGCAATGACACCGACAAGTACTTCAATGACCTGTTTGGCCGCAACGATGCGCCCAAGGCGGCCCAAGTGGCCACGCCGCTGGTAGCGTTGCCGAGCCTGTACGCCAAGGTGCAGGCGCTGCAGCCGGGGGCGCGTGTTGGCAGCATCCAGGTGCAAAACCCGGGCGACAGCAATGCCCGCGTCACCTTCACCCAATCGGCAGCCGACCACGTGGCTTATCGGCGTAGCGCCAACTGGACATTCGATGGGGCCAGTGGTGCGCTGTTGAGCCAGGGCAAGCCGGAGAGCGGTTTAATGATGACCGCCTTCAGTTTCGCCGGCCTGCACATGGGTAACTTTGCCGGGCCTTGGCTGCGCTGGCTGTATTTCTTCTTTGGTGTGGCCGGTACGGCGGTGATTGGTACCGGGTTGGTGATGTGGTTGGGCAAGCGCCAGCTCAAGCACGCCAAGAGCGGAGCTGTGCCAGGGGAGCTGCGCCTGGTCGAAGTGCTCAATATGGCCAGCATGAGTGGCTTGTTGCTGGCGGTGGCGAGCTTCTTCTGGGCCAACCGCCTGGTGCCCATGGCTGTCGAAGGCCGGGCCGACTGGGAGGTCAATGCTTTCTTCATCGCCTGGGGCCTGTCGCTGGTGCACGCCGTGCTGCGTAGCGGGCGCAAGGCCTGGGGCGAGCAACTGGTGCTGGGCGCGCTGGCCTTCTCCCTGCTGCCGTTGCTCAATGGCCTGACGACTGACCGGGGCTTGAACCATTCGGTACTGGAGGGTGACTGGGCCATGGCCGGCTTCGATCTGACAGCCTTGGGGACTGGCCTGTTTCTGGCCTGGCTGGCCCACAAGATGCTGGCCAGCCCAACCCCCGTAGCCAAGCGCGCGGCGCGTGCGACAAAAAAGTCGAGCATTGAAACGGTGGAGGTGAGCTGATGCTGGGTAACGCACTGATTGCCTTTGCGGGCTTCGTTGCCCTGTGCCTGGCGATGGAAAAGCACTTCAGCGACTTGCTCGGGCGCAAGCCAAGCCCCAGGCACTTGCTCCTGTTACGTGTTGCAGGTTGGCTGCTGCTGATGCTGTCGCTGGTGCTCAGCGTGTACCTGCGTGGCTGGGCCCTCGGCCTGGTGGAGTGGACCGCAGTGATGATGGCCGGGGTAACACTGTGGGTGTTCGGCCTGCCGTACCAGCCTCGTCTGCTGCTGGGCCTGGCTGCCGTCAGCGTGGTGCTGGGCCCCATGCTGGCCGTATCTGCTGCGTGATCCCTGTGAGCGAGCCGAGGGATATCATCGAACCTGACGCTGACAGCGCAGGCGCACGTGCACGTTTCGTCCAGGTGTTCCAGGCCCAGCGTGCGCGTATGGAGGCGTTGGTAAGCCGTCGGGTCGGCTGCCGCGCCACCGCTTCGGACCTGGTCCAGGAGTTGTTCCTGCGTTTCTGGCGTCGCCCCGAGGTCAAGGTCGAGGCGCTGGACACTTACCTGCTGCGTTGCGCGGGCAACCTGGCCATAGACCACCTGCGCAGCGAGAGTAGCCGCGAACGCGTGGCCGAAGCCGCTGTGCCGGTGAGCGAGGCGAGCCTGGCCCAGGCCCCTGAGCAGGCCGTGGAGGTCGACCACGACTTGCAGCGTATCGAGGCCACCTTGCGTGCCTTGCCCGAGCGCACCCGGCAGATCTTCCTGCTCAACCGCATTCACGGCTGCAAGTACAGCGAGATCGCCAAAGCCATGCAGCTGTCACAGAGCGCCGTGGAAAAGCATATGATGCGCGCCCTTGAAGCGTGCAAGGCGAGTGTTGCCGAGCCCGCGTCCACCCCACGCCGGTCAGGGAGCGCCCGTCGATGAGCCGTTTACCGCCGATCACCGAAGCGCAGTTTCAGGCTGCCCTGCAATGGTTCAACCGGATCAACGAGCAACCCGGGCAAGCCGAAGGGGCGGCATTCAAGCGCTGGTTGCTGGCCGACCCCGCACACCGCGCAGCCTACGAACAGGCCCAGGTGCTGTGGCAGAAAAGCGCCGCCCCGGCGGCGCGGCTGGCGGACGAAGAACAGGACGCACTGCAGCGCTACCTCGATGCCATGGCCAGACCGCCGGCGGGTGGCGGGTGGCGGCGGGTGGCAGGGCTGGCGTTGGCTGCCTGCCTGGTGCTGGCCGTGGGCGTCGCTGGTGGCTGGCACCCGGGGTACTGGTTGCAGGACCTGCAGGCGGACTACCGCAGTGCCGGGCAGATTCGCCAGGTGACCTTGGCCGACCAGTCACAGGTGACGCTTGATGCCGGTAGCGCCATTGCGGTCGATTTCGCCCAGGGTGAGCGCCGTGTGCGGTTGCTGCATGGCGCGGCGTTCTTCGAGGTTACCCATACCGGTGAGCCGTTCCTGGTGGAAGCTGCCGGCGGCGAAGTGCGGGTGCTCGGCACCCAGTTCGAGGTGCGTGAGCAAGGCGAGGGTGCCCAGGTGACGGTGCGCAGTGGGCGTGTGGGCGTCAGCCCCGCGCAGGGCACTGTGGCGCGAGAACTGACTGCCAACCAGCAGCTAACCTACCGCGCAGGCAGGGTAGGCGACACCCTGGCGGTGGACAGTGACAACCGCCTGGCCTGGCGCCAGGGGTGGCTGAACTATTACCAGGTGCCGCTGGCGCAGGTGATCGAAGACCTTGGGCGATATTACCCGGGGCGTATCCTGTTGCTCGATGGTGACCTGGGGCAGCGCAAGGTCAGCGGCAGCTTCCCGGTGGCCGAGCCGCTGCTGGCGCTGGATTCGCTGGGCAAGGTGATGGGTTTTTCACGGCAGACCGTGTTGGGGCGTTTGACCCTGATTCGGTAGTTGCCTGTGCCAGCCTCTTCACGGGTAACCCCCCCGTAGGAGCGGGTTTACCCGCGAAGAGGTCGCCACAACAAAAATATTTCCAGGCACAGGTGAGGTAACAGCACGTGGCATCCGTGTATTGAGTGAAAGTGCGATTGATTCGCAATAATCACCCCCTCACAGGTCAGCGTCCATGAAGTTCTCCCCGCGTTGCGTCCCTCTCTGGTTCGGCCTTGCTGCGCTCCCGGCCTTCGCTGTCGCCCCCCTGGCAACCGCGGCCGAGCAGCTGCAGGCCTATGCCTTCGCCCAGCCGGCCCAACCCCTGGCCCAGGCCCTGAACGCCTTCAGCCGCACCACTGGCCAGAGCGTGGTCTACACCCTCGAGCTGCCGGGCGTGCAAGCGCCAGCGCTGAAGGGTCGGTTCAGCGCCGAGCAGGCGCTGCAACAACTGCTGGGCAACGCTGGGCTGGCCTGGCGCCGCGTCGACGCACGTACCCTGACCCTCGAACCTGCAGACACCTCCGGTGCCCTCAACCTGCAGGCCACCACCGTGACCTCGCAACTGGACGACTACAGCTACCAGCCCCCGGCCAGCGCTTCGATCATGCGCGGGCAGGGCCCGAACCAGGACATCCCTCAGGCAATCAACGTGGTACCGGCCCAGGTTATCCGCGACCAGGCCCCGCGCAACCTCGATGACGCCCTGGCCAACGTCAGCGGCATTACCCAGGGCAACAACTTCGGCGGCACATCCGACACGGTGATGAAACGTGGCTTTGGCGACAACCGCGACGGCTCGATCATGCGCGATGGCATGCCCGTGGTGCAGGGTCGCAACCTCAACGCCAGCACCGAGCGGGTCGAAGTGCTCAAGGGCCCTGCCTCGCTGCTGTACGGTATCCAGGACCCGGGTGGGGTCATCAACGTGGTCAGCAAGCGTCCGCAGTTGCAGCAGTACAACGCCCTGACGGTGCGCGGCTCGACCTATGGCAGCGGCAAGAACGGCAGCGGTGGCGGGCTCGACAGCACGGGCGCACTGGGTGACAGCAACTTCGCCTACCGCCTGGTCGTCGACCACGAAGACGAGGACTACTGGCGCAACTACGGCGTGCACCGCGAATCGCTGGTGGCGCCGTCGCTGGCCTGGCTGGGCGAAGACACCCAGGTGGTGCTGGCCTACGAGCACCGTGAGTTTCTCTATCCCTTTGACCGTGGCACCGCGTTCGGCAACAACGGCCACCCGCTGAACATCCCTACCACGCGCCGCCTGGACGAGCCGTTCAACGACATGGAAGGGCGCTCCGACCTGTATCGCCTGGAAGTCGACCATCAGCTGGCCGATGACTGGAAGCTGCACTTTGGCTACAGCTTCAATCGTGAGACCTACGATGCCAGCCAGGTTCGCGTGACCGGCGTCAACGAAACCCAAGGCACGCTGACACGCAGCATCGACGGCACCCACAACGCCATGAGCCGTGACCAGTTCGTGACCCTGAGCTTCAATGGCAATGTCGAGCTGGCGGGGATGCAGCATGACCTGCTGTTCGGCATCGACCATGAAGACCGCAAGATCTTTCGCGGTGACCTGATTCGCCAGACACCACAGTCCACGTTCAGTTATCTGGACCCGGTCTACGGGCAGGAAGTGGAGGGCACCAACGTACGAGCCAGCGACAGCGACCAGACCGACAAGCTGCGCACCGATGCGCTGTTCGTGCAGGACGCGCTGCACCTCGATGAGCACTGGATCCTTGTTGCAGGTGCGCGTTTCCAGCAGTACGACCAGTACGCTGGCCGCGGTCGCCCGTTCAAGGCCAATACCGACATCAGTGGCCAGGCTTGGGTGCCCCACGCCGGTATCGTTTACAAAGTCGACGACCAGCTCTCGTTCTATGGCAGCTACAGCGAGTCGTTCAAGCCCAACTCGACCATCGCGCCGCTGACCGGCAATGTCGTGCTCGATTCCTCGGTAGCACCTGAGGAGGGCAAGGCGTGGGAGCTGGGCGCCAAGCTCGACATGCCAGGCCGCATCACGGGCACCCTGGCGTTGTTCGATATCACCAAGCGCAATGTACTGGTCTCGAACTTTGACGCCGTCACAAGCGAGACGGTCTACAGCAATGCGGGTGAGGTCAGTTCACGCGGTGTAGAACTCGACGTGACCGGCCAGCTCAGCGAGCGCTGGAGCCTGATCGGCAGCTATGCACTGACCGATGCCAAGGTCACCAAGGACCCTGATCTTGAGGGCAACCGCCTGCAGAACGTGGCCCGCCACAGCGGCTCGCTGTCGGCGGTGTATGACTTTGGCAGCCTGTTCGGGGGTGACCGGCTGCGCTTCGGTGCCGGCGCCCGTTATGTGGGCGAGCGTTCGGGTAACGCGACCAATACCTTCGACCTGCCGAGCTATACCGTTGCCGATGCGTTTGCCACTTATGAAACCAAACTCGACGAACACAACGTGCGCCTGCAACTGAACGTGAAGAACCTGTTCGACAAGGTGTATTACAGCTCGGCGGTGAACCAGTACTTTGTGGCGATTGGCGATGCGCGGCAGGTCAGTTTGTCGAGCACCTTCGAGTTCTAGGCAAATGGGGCCGCAGAGCGGCCCGGTTTCAGATGAAAAAGGCCTTGCGGTATTCGCCAGGTGTGGCCCCCAGGGCTTGGCGAAACCGGTTGCTGAAATGGCTGGCACTGGCAAACCCGCACAACAAGGCAATCTCCCCCAGCGGCATTACACCCAGCCGCAACAACTGGCACGCCCGGTGCAGCCGCCGGGCCAGCAGATATTGGTGCGGCGGGAGCCCGAAACTGGCGCGGAACATGCGCGCAAAGTGGTATGCGGACAGATTGCAGCGCAGCGCCAGCTCTTCCAGGGTGATGGGCTGATCCAGGTGTGCCTCGAGGTAGTCGACCAGCTGTCGGCGCAGGTTTGGCGCCAGCCCGCCTTTCAGGCGCAGGCCTTGGCGCAACCCGACCTGGCTGAGCAGCGCATGGTCAACGATCTCGTGCGCCAGGCTGCTGGCCAGCAGGCGCTCGCCGGGCTCGTCCCAGTCCAGCTGGATCAATTGACGGAAGCGGGCAGCCTGCTGCGGGTCGTCCAGAAAGGTCGCTTCCTGCAGTTGCAGCTCGCGCGGTTCCCGGTCGAGCAGGCGTACACAGCCCAGGGCGAACTGCGCCTCGCTGATATACAGGTGTGCCAGGCGGATCGCGCCATTGACGACCCAGTTCGATTCCTGCCCGGCCGGCATCACGCACAGCTTGTCGGGCGCACCTTTGTCGGCCGGGCGCTGGCGGCGGAAGGTGCCGGTGCCGTCGGCGATGTAGCACGACAGGGTGTGATGGCTAGGCGCCTGGTAGTCGCGCGCATCGTCACGGTTGCTCCACAACGCTGCCGCCAGTCCGTCGCCCAGGTGCGCGCTCAGCTCCAGCCTGGCGTTGGGCGAGGCATGCATGGCGTTGAACACTTGCAACTGGGTGAGTGGCGTCATTGGCGGTTCCTCTTGCCTGCCATCCTACTGCGCCCTGGACCGAGTGACAGCTACCGGCGCAAGAAAAGCGCAAGTTCGTGCAAGCAGACAGAGGCTGATCGAAAGAACACTGGTGATCCCTGTAGGAGCGGGTTTACCCGCGAAGCGCCGGGCACCGATTTCCAAAGGCCCAAGGAACCGCCACCATGAACCTGTCACTCTACCTGCTCACCGTCCTGATCTGGGGCACCACCTGGATCGCCCTGAAACTCCAGTTGGGTGTGGTCGCGATCCCAGTGTCGATCGTCTACCGCTTCGCCCTGGCCGGGCTGATCCTGTTTGCTTTCCTGTTGCTTACGCGCCGGCTGCAACCCATGAACCGCCGTGGCCACCAGATTTGCCTGGCCCAGGGCCTGTGCCTGTTCTGCGTCAACTTCATCTGCTTCCTCAGCGCCAGCCAGTGGATCGCCAGCGGCCTGATCGCGGTGGTGTTCTCCACCGCGACACTGTGGAACGCGCTTAACGCTCGTATTTTCTTCGGCCAGAAAATCGCCAGCAATGTGCTTGGCGGTGGTGCCTTGGGCTTGCTTGGCCTGGGCCTGCTGTTCTGGCCGGAGCTGTCGCATCACGCAGCCAGCCGCGAAACCCTGTACGGCCTTGGTTTAGCCCTGTTCGGCACGCTGTGCTTCTCGGCCGGCAACCTGCTGTCGAGCATGCAGCAGAAGGCCGGCCTCAAGCCGATGACCACCAATGCCTGGGGCATGGTCTATGGGGCGGTGATGCTGGCGGTGTTCTGTGTGGTCAGCGGCGTGCCGTTCAGCATGGAGTGGAATGCGCGCTATATCGGTTCGCTGCTGTACCTGGTGGTGCCGGGGTCGGTGATTGCCTTCACTGCCTACCTGACGTTGGTCGGGCGCCTGGGCCCGGAGCGGGCTGCTTACTGCACGGTGCTGTTCCCGTTGGTGGCGTTGAATGTGTCGGCGGTGGCTGAGGGTTACCAATGGACGGCGCCGGCCTTGCTCGGCTTGGTGGCGGTGATGGCGGGGAATGTGCTGGTGTTTCGCAAGCCCCGGCCCAGGGTGGCTGGGGGTGTTGTGGTAGCCAAATAGGTGATGGGTTGCCTGGGCCGGCCCTTTCGCGGGTAAACCCGCTCCTACAGGGCTGTGCACACCCTTTGTAGGCGCGGGTTTACCCGCGAAGAGGCCAGCACAGGCATTCCAAATTGTAGGCGCGGGTTTACCCGCGAAGAGGCCGGCCCAGGCACTCCAGAACGGTCAACCCTTCCACACCTGCGGGTTCACCAGGTCCCGCGGCCGCTCGCCCAGCAGCGCCGCACGCAGGTTGTCGATCGCCCGGTTGGCCATGGCCTCACGGGTTTCGGCAGTGGCCGAGCCAATGTGCGGCAAGGTCAGCGCATTGGGCAGCTTGAACAGCGGCGAGTCGCTCAGCGGTTCTTTCTCGTACACATCCAGGCCTGCGCCGCGAAGGGTGCCGTTCTGCAGCGCCTCGATCAGCGCCGCCTCATCCACCACCGGCCCACGGGCAATGTTGATCAGGAACGCACTCGGCTTCATCAGCTTCAGCTCGCGGCTGCTAATCAGCTTGCGGGTGGCATCAGACAGCGGCACCACGATCACCACGAAGTCGGCTTCGGCAAGCAACTGATCCAGGCTGCGGAACTGTGCGCCCAGCTCCTGCTCCAGCGCAGTCTTGCGGCTGTTGCCGCTGTACAGGATCGGCATGTTGAAGCCGAAGCGGCCACGGCGTGCCACTGCTGCACCAATGTTGCCCATGCCGACAATACCCAGGGTCTTGCCATGTACATCGCTGCCGAAGTGGGCCGGGCCCACGGTAGCCTGCCAGTTGCCGGCCTTGGTCCAGGCATCCAGCTCGGCGGTGCGCCGGGCGCAGCCCATGATCAGTGAAAAGCCCAGGTCGGCGGTGCTTTCGGTCAGCACGTCGGGGGTGTTGGTCAGGGCGATGCCGCGCTCGTTGAAGTAGTCGAGGTCGTAGTTGTCATAGCCGACCGACACGCTGGACACCACCTCCAGCCTGGCCGCGCCTTCAAGCTGCGCCCGGCCGAGCTTGCGGCCAACGCCGATCAGACCATGGGCTTCAGGCAGGGCTTCGTTGAACTGGGCGTTGATGTCGCCGAGCTTGGGGTTGGGCAGAATCACGTTGAAGTCTTGCTGCAGGCGCTCGGCCATGGCCGGGGTGATACGGCTGAAGGCCAGGACGGTCTTTTTCATCGGGCAACTTCTCTGCTAGGCGGGGTGGGGGCTGTGCTGGCTTTTTCGCGGGCAAGCCCGCTCCTACGGGGGGCGCGGTGCCTTGTAGGAGCGGGCTTGCCCGCGAAGGGGCCGGAACAGGCGAAATCAATGGTTAGCAACCTACCATTGTCCGCCCCCGCAATGCAGCAGCTTTTTAGTTGGCGATCAGCACCTGATGGGTTTTCAGGTCTGCCTCATGCGCGGCAAGAATCTCTGGCAGCGAGTTGCGCAGGTACTCGACCCAGGTCTTGATCTTGGCATCCAGATACTGCCGCGATGGATAGATGGCATACAGGTTCAGCTCCTGCAGGCGATACTCGGGCAGCACGCGAACCAGGCTACCGTCCCGCAGGCCCTCGATAGCCGAATAGATCGGCAGCACGCCTACGCCCATGCCACTGCGGATCGCAGTCTTCATGGCATCGGCGGTGTTCACCATGAACGGCGAACTGGTGATGTTGACCATCTCTTGGCCTTCCGGGCCATCGAACAGCCATTTCTCCAGCGGTATGACCGGGCTGACCATGCGCAGGCAGGCGTGCTTGAGCAGGTCGGCAGGCTTGTGCGCCACGCCATGCTGGGCGATGTAAGCGGGCGAGGCACAGACAATGCTGTAGGTGATGCCCAGGCGCTGCGAAACGAACCCCGAGTCGGGCAGTTCGGTGGCCAGCACGATGGAGACGTCATAACCCTCGTCGAGCAGGTCGGGCACGCGGTTGGCCATGGTCAAATCGAAGGTCACGTCCGGGTGCGTTTCGCGGTAGCGGGCGATGGCATCGACCACGAAGTGCTGGCCGACCCCAGTCATCGAATGCACCTTCAACTGCCCGGCCGGGCGCGCATGGGCGTCGCTGGCTTCGGCCTCGGCTTCTTCGACGTAGGTAAGAATCTGTTCGCAACGCATCAGGTAGCGCTTGCCGGCTTCGGTCAGCGCAATGCGGCGGGTGGTACGGTTGAGCAGCCTTGTTTGCAGATGGGCTTCCAGATTGGAGACCGCCCGCGACACGTTCGCGGTGGTCGTATCCAGTTGCGCCGCAGCGGCAGTGAAGCTGCCGAGTTGGGCTACGCAACTGAAAGCACGCATGTTTTGCAGGGTGTCCATGGGTCACTCTCGAGGTAGAGGACAAAATTGTGTCACGAAGTAACTTAGAAAAGAGAAAAAGTTGCCTTCGACCAAAGGCGGATTATCGCTGTTTTGGTAACAAAGATTCGCAGGAATCTGTGCTTATCGCCAGTGCTGCTGCCCCCTAGAATTGCCCGGCCCCTTCACCTCTTCCTCGGGAAATCGCAGCTGTGCCGCGTCGCATCATCAGAACGCTCAAGGCGTTCAGTGCCTGTGCCCTTGCCCTCACCTTGAGCGGCTGTATCGGAACCTGGGGCATTGCCCCGCAAAGCAAGACGCTGCAAGCCAATACCTTGACCACCGATGCGGCCATTCGCGAAGCCGCGACCGACGCTCACTGGCCCGACCAGCAGTGGTGGCACGCCTATGGCGACCCGCAGCTGGACCGCTGGATTGCCCTGGCCGTGGCCGGTAGCCCGAGCCTGGCCATGGCTGCGGCGCGGGTTCGCGAAGCCAAGGCCATGGCCGGTGTGGTCGAGTCGGCGGAAAAGCTCCAGGCCAACGGCCAGGCAACGCTCAAGCGCCACAACTGGCCTGAAGACCAGTTTTATGGCCCCGGCGCGTTGTCGGGTGCCAACACCTGGGACAACAACGCCGCCATCGGTTTCAGCTACGCCCTTGACCTCTGGGGGCGCGAGCGCAATGCCAGCGAGCAGGCCGTGGACCAGGCGCACATGAGCGTGGCCGAAGCCCGTCAGGCGCAGCTGGAACTGCAGAACAATGTGGTGCGTGCCTACATCCAGCTGAGCCTGCATTTTGCCCAGCGCGATATCGTCAAGGCCGAACTGGAACAGCAGGAGCAGATCCTGGCCCTGGCCAAGCGTCGCCTGGATGCCGGTATCGGCACCCATTTCGAAGTCAGCCAGGCCGAAGCGCCGCTGCCGGAAACCCACCGTCAGCTCGACAGCCTCGACGAAGAAATTGCCCTGACCCGCAACCAGCTGGCCGCACTGGCCGGCAAGGGCCCGGGGGAAGGCGCGCAGTTGCAGCGCCCGGCCCTGGCCTTGGCCGCGCCGCTGAAACTGCCTTCGAACCTGCCCGCCGAACTGGTTGGCCAGCGGCCTGATGTGGTTGCCAGCCGCTGGCAGGTGGCTGCCCAGGCGCGTGGCATCGACGTCGCTCACGCCGGCTTCTTCCCCAACGTCGACCTGGTCGGCAGCCTGGGCTTCATGGCCACCGGCGGTGGCCCGCTGGAATTCCTGACCGGGCGCAAGTTCAACTACAACGTCGGCCCGGCCATCAGCTTGCCGATCTTTGACGGTGGGCGCCTGCGCTCAGAACTGGGCGTGGCCTCGGCGGGGTATGACGTGGCGGTGGCCCGCTACAACCAGACCGTGGTTGGTGCACTGAAGAACATCTCCGACCAGTTGATCCGCCGCGAGTCGATGAAAGAACAGTCGCACTTCGCCGCCGAATCGGTTGCTGCCGCGCAGAAAACCTACGACATCGCCATGGTCGCGTTCCAGCGCGGCCTTACCGACTACCTGAACGTACTCAACGCGCAGACCTTGCTGTTCCGCCAGCAGCAGGTGCAGCAGCAGGTGCAGGCCGCCCGCCTGATTGCCCATGCCGAGCTGGTCACCGCCCTGGGTGGTGGCCTGCAGGCCGGTCAGGATGCGCCGAAAGAGGAACGCCAGGCAGCGCCGAAGACCCCGGCCACCCTGGCCATTTTCGACAAGAAGCCGGATAACGCCGAATGAGCACTTCCAGTTTGCCCGTGCGCTGGCTGCAAAGCCTGGAATGGCGCCGGGGCTTCTTTGCCTGGGCGCGCACCGACGGCGTGACCTGGGTGTACATCTTCAAGGTGCTGGCCGCCGCGTTCATTACCTTGTGGTTGGCCATGCGCCTGGAGCTGCCGCAACCGCGCACGGCCATGATCACCGTGTTCATCGTCATGCAGCCGCAAAGCGGGCATGTGTTCGCCAAGAGCTTCTACCGGGTGCTAGGCACCCTGGCCGGCTCGGCGATGATGGTGGCGCTGATCGCCATCTTCCCGCAGAACACCGAGCTGTTTCTGCCCAGCCTGGCCCTGTGGGTGGGCCTGTGCTCAGCCGGTGCCATGCGCTACCGCACCTTCCGCGCCTATGGTTTCGTGCTGGCTGGCTACACCGCAGCGATGATCGGCCTGCCGGTGCTGCAACACCCCGACCAGGCGTTCATGGCAGCGGTATGGCGGGCGCTGGAAATCGCCCTGGGTATTCTGGTGTCGACCTTCGTCAGTGCCGCGATCCTGCCGCAGTCGGCCAGTGCCGCAATGCGCAACGCCCTGTACCAGCGCTTTGGCGTGTTTGCCGGGGTGGTGGTCGAGGCCCTGCGTGGCGACAGTCAAAAGGACCGCTTCGAGAGCAGCAACGTGCGCTTCGTGGCAGAGGCCGTGGGCCTCGAGAGCCTGCGCAACGTCACCGCTTTCGAAGACCCGCACATGCGCCGTCGCAGTGGCCGGCTGGTGCGCATGAACAGCGAGTTCATGGCCATCACCACGCGCTTCAATGCCTTGCACCGCTTGCTGGAGCGCCTGCGTGCCCGTGGCCCGCTGCAGATCGTAAGTGCCATCGAACCGGGCCTGAACACCCTGGTGGAGTTGCTGCAGCCCTATGTGGGCCGGGCGTTGACTGACGCCGATGCGCTGCGCCTGACCCTGGAGCTGGCCGCCTACAAGGAAGGCCTGCAGGCCCAGGTGCGGGGGCTGCGGGCTGAGTACCTGGCAACGGACCCCAGCGAATCCGACCTGCTCGATTTCCACACCGCGTTCGAGCTGCTGTACCGCTTCGTCGACGAGATGTTGAGCTACGCCGAAACCCATGCCTCGCTGGCCGCGCACAAGCACGAGCGCGAGCAGTGGGACGAGCCCTACGTGGCGCAGACCAGCTGGTTGGTATCGCTGGCGGCCGGTGTGCGCGCCTCGGCAGTGCTGTTGCTGCTGGGCAGTTACTGGCTGCTCAGCGATTGGCCCAGTGGCGCCATGATGACCCTGATCGCCACGGTCACCGTATGCCTTTCGGCAGCGTCACCCAACCCCAAGCGCATGTCGTTCCAGATGGCTTGCGGCACGGCCATCGGCGCTTTTGTCGGCTTCTTCGAAACCTTCTTCGTGTTCCCCTGGATCGACGGTTTTCCGCTGCTGTGCATGGTGCTGGCGCCTGTGTTCGTGCTGGGCGCGTTTCTTTCGTCGCGCCCTGCCTACGCCGGTTATGGCATCGGCCTGCTGGTGTTCTTCGCGATTGGCTCGGTGCCGAACAACCTCACCGTTTATGACCCGTACACCTTCATCAACGACTACATCGGCATGGTGATCGGCATGTTCGTCTGTGCCGCCGCCGGGGCGATCATCCTGCCGCCCAACAGCCGCTGGTTGTGGAGCCGCCTGGAGCAGGCGTTGCGCGAGCAGGTGCTGTTCGCCATCAGCGGCCGCCTGCGCGGCCTGGGCTCGGCCTTCGAAAGCCGCACCCGCGACCTGCTGCACCAGGCCTATGGCCTGGCGGCCGGCAAGCCGCAGGTGCAAAGCCAGCTGATGGGCTGGATGTTCACCGTGCTGGAGATCGGCCACGCCGTCATCGAGCTGCGCAAGGAGCAAGCCCGCGCCCCGGTGCACCCGGCCTATGCCGAGTCGCAGCCCTGGCGCCAGGCAATCCGTGTCATGGGCCGTGCGCTGACCCGGCTGTTCCTGCAGCCCAGCGCCAGCAACCACGAGCGCGCACTGGTGGCAGTGGACCACGCCATCGCCCGCGTGCAGGCCACCGACGAGCCATTCGCCCGGCACTTCGACACCTCGGTGCTGCGCCGCGTGCAAAGCTACCTGCACTTCATCCGTACTTCCCTGCTGGACCCACAGTCGCCACTGGCACCGGCGAAAGGACTGCACCATGCCCCGTGAGATCGCCTTCCATGGCGTGTACATGCCCACCATGACCTTGATGTTCCTGTTTGCCCTGGGCCTGGCCTGGGGCCTGGACCGGTTCATTGCCAGCCATGATGGCTACCGCTTCTTCTGGCACCCGGCGCTGCTGCGCCTGAGCCTGTTCGTCTGCTTGTTCGGCGCCATGGCGCTGTCTGTCTACTGGTGAGAATCCTTCGATGAAAAAGTTCTTCAGCCTGATCGCCACCCTGCTGGTGCTGGTCGCTGCCGTGGCCATCGGTCGCCAGTTGTGGCTGCACTACATGACCACGCCATGGACCCGTGATGGCCGTGTGCGTGCCGACATCATCAACGTCGCTGCCGACGTGCCCGGCTACGTGGTGGATGTACCGGTCAAGGACAACCAGCGGGTGAAGAAGGGCGACCTGCTGATCCAGATCGACCCTGAGCACTACCAGTTGGCCGTCGACCAGGCCAAGGCACTGGTCGCCTCGCGCAAGGCCACCTGGGAAATGCGCAAGGTCAATGCCAAGCGCCGTGCCGACATGGACAACCTGGTGATCTCCAAGGAAAACCGCGACGACGCCAGCAACATCGCCAATTCCGCCCAGGCTGACTACCAGCAGGCCCTGGCCGAACTGGCTGCTGCCGAACTGAACCTCAAGCGCACCCACATCGTGGCCACGGTGGACGGCTACGTGACCAACCTGAATATCCACAAGGGCGACTATGCGCGTACCGGCGAAGCAGTGATGGCGGTGGTCGACGAGAATTCGTTCTGGGTTTACGGGTTCTTCGAGGAGACCAAGCTGCCGCATGTGAAGGTGGGGGACCAGGCCGAATTGCAGATGATGAGCGGCGAGCGCCTCAAGGGGCATGTGGAGAGCATTGCCCGCGGCATCTACGACCGTGACAACCCACAGAGCCGCGAGCTGATCGCCGACGTGAATCCGACCTTCAACTGGGTGCGGCTGGCACAGCGGGTGCCGGTGCGCATTCACATCGATGAAGTGCCGGAAGGGTTTTTGCTGGCGGCGGGGACGACCTGTACGGTGGTGGTGAAGCCGAGTTCGCCTTGAGGTATACGTCGCCAGGCCGATCGAGCGCACCCCGCGCGCTGGCCGATCCGCTTGGCGACACCTCGCGCAACTCAGGCACTCGCTGCCCCCACCAACACCGGCACTTCGACCCGATCAATCACCTTCGCGCTGATCGACGGGTCGAGCAACCGCCCCAGCCGCGACAGGTGACGGTGGCCCATGATGATCAGCTCGCAACGCAGCTCCTGCGCCTTGGCGACAATCGCTTCAACTGGCAGCCCAGCCACCATGCAGCCCTGGCTGGCGAAGCCGGCTTGCTGCAGTTCGCGCACGGCCTCGGCTACGGCGTGGTCGGCATGCTGCTGTTCCTCGCAGGCGGCGGGGTATTCTTCCCGTTCCTCGGCGGTGTAGGGCGCGGGTTGCGCGTGCACCGCGAAGGTCGAATCGATGGCCAGCAGCACGTGCAGTTCGTGCTCGCCCGGGCGGCAGTAGCGGCGGGCGAGGGCAAGCAGGGCGGCAGATGCGGGGGAGGCGTCGATGGCGATCAGGACGGGGCTGGGCATGCGGGATCCTTGATGTATTTGGGGGGGCTGGGGCGGCCTCTTCGCGTAGACCAACGCAGGCGCGGATTTACCCGCGAAAGGGCCGAACCTGCCATGCATCATTCTTGACCCAATCCTTTCCCTGAATAAATGGCCCACCACGCACAAGCGCATTGCGTCCGGTGCAATCCATCAACCTGATACCATCACATTTCCCACAGCTGTAACGGAAAACGGCCATGCAACTTCCGGACATGAACCTGCTTGTCGCCCTCGATGCCTTGCTCGACGAGGGCAGCGTGGTTGGCGCGGCGCAACGCATGAACCTGAGCCCGGCCGCCATGAGCCGGACCCTGGGGCGTATCCGCGAAGCGCTGGGTGACCCGATCCTGGTGCGGGCCGGCCGTGGCCTGGTGCCGACGCCGCGTGCGCTGGCCTTGCGCGAGCAGGTGCATGGCCTGGTGGAGCAGGCCGGGCAGGTATTTCGCAGTCGCGACGATGTCGACCTGGTGAACCTGGATCGTGCCTTCAACATCCGCACCAATGACCTGTTCATCGCCCTGTATGGCGCTCAGCTGTTGCGCATGATGCTGGCCCAGGCACCGCATACGGTGCTGCGTTTCGTGCCGGAGGGCAGCGGCGACGATGATGCGGTGCTGCGCAATGGGCAAATCGACTTGATCATCAGTTCAGCCATTGAACTGGGCCCCGAAATCAAGGTTCAGAGCCTGTTCAACACCTACTTCGTGGGCTTGGCGCGTGAAGGGCACCCGGTTTTCGATGACGAGATCACCCCTGAACGCTTCGCCGCCTACCCGCACATCAGCGTGTCACGCCGTGGCCGTGCCAATGGGCCTATCGACGTGGCACTGGCCAATTACAAGGTGGAGCGCCGGGTAGCGCTGATCACGACGAGTTTTCACTCCGCGATGTTTTCGCTGCCGGACTCGGACCTGATCTTGCCGATACCCGCCAATATCCTGAACAGTGTGAACAGGCTGAAACTGCCATTGAGGTCCTTCGAGATCCCCGTGCCACTGGAAAAGGTCAATGTCATGCAGGCATGGCACCCGCGGTTCGATAACGACCCGGCCCATCGCTGGCTGCGGCAGACGTTGAAGGCGTGCGGCAGGATGGACCCTTGAGGCGGGCGGCACGTGCGCATCTGTTGCCCGATTGCGTTTGACGCAATATAAAACTGCCAACAAGTCAGTTTTCGTAAGCATTCGACCTTTTTAGACTTGCTCCAGTCGCAAATTTGTTGCCGGAGATGTCTGCCCATGAGTTCCCTGTCCGCCCCGTCTGCCGCCATTGCCGCCGCCCCCGCGCCGGCTGCGCCCGTGCAGGCGGCGTTCGGCTTGCAGGTAGTGGTCGGGTTGTTCGGTGTATTGCTGGCTGTGCTGTGCGCCGGCCTCAACGAGTCGGTAACCAAGATTTCCCTGGCCGATATCCGCGGCGCCCTGGGCATCGGTGCCGACGAAGGTGCCTGGTTGCTGGCGGTGTACAGCGCCGCTTCGGTCTCGGCCATGGCCTTTGCGCCGTGGCTGGCGACGACCTTCTCGCTGCGCCGCTTCACCATGAGCGCTATTGGTCTGTTCGCCGTGCTTGGCCTGCTGCAACCGTTCGCCCCCAACCTGCACAGCCTGATGTTGCTGCGTGTACTGCAGGGCTTTGCCGCTGGCGCGTTGCCGCCGATGTTGATGAGCGTGGCCCTGCGCTTTTTGCCGCCAGGTATCAAGGTCTATGGCTTGGCCTGCTACGCCCTGACCGCCACCTTTGGCCCCAACCTCGGCACGCCACTGGCGGGGCTGTGGACCGAATACGTCGGTTGGCAATGGGCGTTCTGGCAGATCATCCTGCCCTCGCTGCTGGCCATGGTCTGCGTAGGCTGGGGGCTGCCGCAGGACCCGCTGCGCCTGGAGCGTTTCAAACAGTTCGACTGGCGGGGCGTACTGCTGGGCCTGCCCGCCATCAGTTGCACTGTGCTGGGCCTGTCGCTCGGCGACCGCTGGGGTTGGTTCGACTCGCCGCTGATCTGCTGGCTGCTGGGCGGTGGCCTGCTGTTGCTGGTGTTGTTCATGTACAACGAGTGGTCCGAGCCGTTGCCGTTTTTCCAGTTGCGCTTGTTGCAGCGGCGCAACTTGAGTTTCGCCTTGGTGACCCTGGCCGGTGTGCTGATCGTGCTCTCGGGTGTGGGCAGCATCCCGTCGGCCTACCTTGCGCAGATCCAGGGCTACCGCCCAGCGCAGACCAGCCCGTTGATGATGCTGGTGGCCATGCCGCAACTGATCGCCCTGCCGCTGACGGCGGCACTGTGCAACATCCGCGCAGTGGACTGCCGCTGGGTGCTGGGCATTGGCCTGGCGATGCTGGCGGTGTCCTGTGTTGGCAGCAGCCTGCTGACCAGCGAGTGGATCCGAGGCGACTTCTACCCGTTCTACCTGCTGCAGGTGTTCGGCCAGCCGATGGCAGTGCTGCCATTGCTGATGCTGTCCACCAATGGCATGACCCCGCAGGAGGGCCCGTTCGCCTCCAGCTGGTTCAACACCGTCAAGGGCCTGGCCGCCGTCATCGCCGGTGGCCTGCTGGATGTTCTTGGCACCCTGCGCCGGCATTTCCATTCCAATCACCTGGTGGACAGCCTGGGCAACGCCCCGCTGGTCGACGGCAACGCCGCTGGCCTGGCCAAGCGCATTCACGACCAGGCGCAGGTATTGACCTCGGCTGACCTCTATCTGGTGCTGGCCTGTATCGCCGTGGCCCTGATCTGCCTGATTCCTTTCGTGCCTACCCGGGTCTATCCACCGCGTGCGGTGGCTTGAGCCCTGGATGATTTCGAGAACCATTGAAATGACCAACAACCGCAAAACCCTTTTCATCGGCTCGGTGCTGGCCGTGGCCGTCCTGGCCGGCATCGTCGGCCCCTGGATGTTTGGCAGCGATCACCGCCAGAGCACCAATGACGCCTATGTGACCGCCGACTACACCGTGGTCGCGCCCAAAGTCGCCGGTTTCATCAAGCAAGTGCTGGTGGAAGACAATCAGCAGGTCACGGCTGGCCAGTTGCTGGCGACCATCGACGCGCGTGACTACCAGGCCGCGCTGGATGCTGCGCAGGCGCAGTTGCTGGTAGCCCAGGCACAAAGCGCCGATGCCCGCGCCACGCTTGAACGCCAGGACGCGCTGATTGCCCAGGCCGAAGCGGCAGTGAAGGCGGCCCAGGCTGAAGCGGCGTTCGCCGACCATGAAGTCAACCGCTACAGCCGCCTTGCCGAGCAGGGCGCGGGTACCGTGCAGAACGCCCAGCAGGCGCGCAGCGCGGTCGATCAAGCCCGTGCTCGCCTGGCCAACGCTCAAGCTGCGCGGGTGGCGGCGCGCAAGCAGGTAGACATCCTCACGGCTCAAGTGGCCAGCGCCGATGGCCAGCTCAAGCGTGCCGAAGCAGGCCTGGAAAAGGCCCAGCTCGATCTGTCCTACACCCGCATCACAGCGCCGGTGGACGGTATGGTCGGCGAACGCGCCCTGCGCGTGGGGGCCTACGTCAACCCGGGCGCTCGCCTGCTGTCGGTGGTGCCGTTGCAGCAGGCCTATGTGGTCGGCAACTTCCAGGAAACCCAGCTGACCCACGTACAGCCGGGCCAGCCGGTGCGCATCAGCGTCGACACCTTCTCCGGCGAAACCCTGCAAGGCCATGTGCAAAGCATTGCCCCGGCTACCGGCGTAACCTTCGCCGCAGTCAAGCCAGACAACGCCACCGGCAACTTCACCAAGGTGGTGCAGCGCATTCCGGTCAAGATCGTTCTCGATGATGGCCAGCCACTGCTCACCCGCCTGCGTGTGGGCATGTCGGTCGAAGCCACCATCGACACGCGTGGCGACAAGCTGGACGGCAAAGAGGTAAGCGCGCGATGAAACCGGGATTACGCTTGAGCCCTTTGCTGCTGGCTGTGCTGCTGACCGGTTGCACCCTGGGCCCGGATTTCCTGCGCCCAGATAGCCAGGCCCCGCAGCAGTGGGCGCCGCTGCAAGGCGAGGCAGCGGCCAGCCAGCCGCAGGCCGAACCGCTTGAACTGCGCTGGTGGGAAACGTTCCACGATGCCCGCCTGAGCGCTTTGATCCAGCGCGTTGCCGAACGCAACCTCGACCTGCAGATGGCCAGCGCGCGACTGCTGCAAAGCCGTGCCCTGCGCAGTACCTTGGCTGCCGACGAAGTACCGTCGGTGGACGTGAACGCCGGTTACAGCCGCGCTCGTAACAGCGCCGATGGCTTGAGCGATCCGTCCGGCAAAGCCGGGAAAGAAGCCTTCAACCTTTGGCAGGGCGACCTGGTGGCTGGTTGGGAACTGGACCTGTGGGGCCGTGTGCGGCGTCAGGTCGAGGCTGCCGATGCCACGGTCGAAGTGGCCGAGAATGACCGCCGCGGTGTGCTGTTGGCACTGCTTTCGGAAACCGCCGGCAATTACATCCAGCTGCGTGCCGTGCAGCACACCCTCGATGTGACGCAGGATAACCTCAGGGTCGCCCGGCACAGCCTGAAGCTGTCCCAGGACCGCCAGGCCGAAGGCGTTGCCACGCGCCTGGATGTGGCCCAGGCCAGCGCCCAGGTCGCTTCTATCGAAGCGCGCCTGCCAAGCCTGGAAGCACGGCGTGATGACCTGATCAATGCCCTCAGCCTGCTCGCTGCCGAGCCGCCGCGCAGCCTCCAGGCCGAATTGCTGCCAGGCGGCGAGCTGCCTGCGCCGCAGCAGAAGTTTGCCATCGGCTTGCCGTCCGAACTGGCCGAGCGCCGCCCGGACATCCGCCAGGCCGAGGCCCGCCTGCATGCCGCTACTGCCAGCATTGGCGTGGCCAAGGCGGATTTCTACCCGAGTATCCGCCTGTCGGGCAGTGTCGGCTTCCAGGCGATGCAGCTGTCGGATTTTGGTGGCTGGGATTCGCGCCGGTTCGCCTTCGGTCCACAGATGTCGCTGCCAATTTTCGAGGGCGGCCGGCTCAAGGGCACCTTGGAGCTGCGCGAGGCGCAACAGCAGGAAGCCGCGCTGAACTATCGCAAGGTGGTGCTGGGGGCCTGGCATGAAATTGACGATGTGCTACGCCTGTACAACGCCAGTCAGTTGCGCCGTGATCACCTTGCCGAGGCCGTGCGGCAAAACCGTATCGCCCTGGAAACCGCCCAGCGCCAGTATGTGGAAGGGGCGGTGGACTTTCTCAATGTGCTGACGGTACAAGGCGCGCTGCTGGCCAGCGAGGAGCAATGGATCGACAGCTCGGCGGCGGTGTCGCAGGCGCTGGTGGGGCTGTACAAGGCGCTGGGCGGTGGCTGGCAGGCGTTTGACGAGCAGCTGCCGAATGCTCACAGCTAGGGAGGACGCGCAGCATCTGGAGGGTGGGGTACCGCGGTCCATGGCATGATGCTTTACAGCCTGTACTGGCCTCTTCGCGGGTGAACCCGCTCCTACACGGCGGTCTGTGTCCAACCACCGATGTGTGTCCACCACCGATCTGTGTAGGAGCGGGTTTACCCGCGAATACGGTGGCGGCAGCAACGGTGAACGGCGGGTGGAGATTGGCCAGCAGGGCCGGCCTCTTCGCGGGTGAACCCGCTCCTACACGGCGGTCTGTGTCCAACCACCGATGTGTGTCCACCACCAATCTGTGTAGGAGCGGGTTTACCCGCGAATACGGTAGCAGCGTCAACGGTGAACGGCGGGTGAAAATTGGCCTGCAGGCCCGGCCCTTTCGCGGGTACAGGCAGGCGATCACTCAGAGCGGGCGCAGCAGGCCAAAGCGCTTGCGCAGCGCCCAGTCCAGCAACCGCCGCGGCAGCAACCGTGCCATCAGCGGCAAGGCTGTACTGCCATTCCCCAAACGTACCACTGCGGGCGCCGGCGACTTGCCGACTGCTGCCAGCACGCCTTGGGCAAATACCGCCGCCGACGTTGGCTTGTCCTGCGATGCCCGCGCCCGCGCCTGCACATGCTCACGCAAAGGCCACCACGCCGAGTCGACCGCCAGCACCTGCTCAGCCTGGCGCTGGGCATTGCTGGCGAACTGCGAGGCAATTGCACCCGGCTGTACTTCCATCACCTGCACACCGAACGGCGCCAACTCCAGGCGCAAGGCATCGCTCAGGGCATGCACAGCCGCCTTCGAGGCGCAGTACGCGCCGGCGAATGGCGTGACCAGCACGCCCGATACACTGCCGATATTCACCACCAGACCGCGTGAGCGGCGTAGCAGCGGGAACAGCGCCCGGGTAACGCCGACCACGGCGAAGACGTTGGTTTCGAACTGCTGGCGCAGGGCGTCGACGCCACCATCGAGCAGTGGGCCCATGGCACCGTAACCCGCGTTGTTGATCAGGATATCGAGGGTTTGCAGTTCCTCTGCCAGGCGGGCCAGTGCCTCGCCGTCGTTTACATCCAGCTGCCGGGCCGTGTAGCCGGCGGCACTCAGTTGCTCGACATCCTCAGGCTTGCGGGCGGTGGCCCAGACATGGTGGCCCGCATCGCGGAAGGCGTCGGCCAGGGCGCGGCCGATGCCGCTGGAACAACCGGTGATCAGGACGGTGGGCATGGTAGGGGCCTGTTGTCATGGAGGATTGGTTGTTGCCTGTGCCGGCCTCTTTGCGGGTCAACCCGCCCCTACACCCTGCAGGAGCGGGTTGACCCGCAAAGAAGCCGGCATAGGCAACACATCAATTGGCAAATGTACCTTGCAGGTGCTCTACCCGGAATTCCAGGGTCTGCGGCCGATAGCCGGAACGCAGCGGCGGCAATGGCAGGCAGTCTTGCCACTCGGCCCCCGGCTGCAATTCACCTGGCCCTCGGTATCGCGGTGCATTGTAGGTGTTCTCGGCCAGGTTCACGGTATCGCCCGGTGCGTACGCTGCCACGCGCCAGCGCAGTTCGGTCAGCGGCACGTCGTTGCCGTTCTTCATGCGTACCTGCAGGGCACGGTCGGCGGGACAGTGTTCGGGGGCGTAGGTCAGGCGCAGGTCCAGGCGTGCCAGTCGACTGCTTTCGCGGCTGTCTTGCCAGACCACGAACAAGGCCACCAGACCCAGGCCAAACACGGCCGCCAGGGAGATGGGAAGAGCCTTGGCTGGGTAACGCAACAACAACACCAGCCAGGTGAGGATCAGCAGGGCACCGATCAGCATCGCGTAATCGCCTCATTCGCGCGCAGGGATGGCTACAGCCTATCTAAAACCCAGCGGTCAGGTAACCGGTGAGCAACTATGCCAGAGGCCAGACCTGGCAATACTGCGAGTAGTGGAAAGGGTACATCCATTCTAGATTCCGCCATGCCTAATCAAAAGGAGCATGGCCATGAGTGACACATCGGTTGAGCAAAAACCTGTACAAGAAATGAAAAAAGCGCCTGCCAAGGGCACTGTTACGGCTGTCATCAGCCTTGCGGGTCAAAGAGAGGATTTCGTTTCGCAGGGCGTGGATTTCGGGACCACTGAACAAAACGCGTGGTTGTATGCGTACAAGGGGCAGGCCGATGATGCGGACGTCTACATTGACTTCGACCTGCAGTTACAGGCGGGCGTGCGGGATGTCGTTATCGGGGGGGAGGCGAACCGGGCGCTTGTTCACAAGCGCGGCACAACCTATGGCGGCTATGCGAAATCCGGGCGTATCCGGAAACTCGAAATGACTGCCACAAGCATCAGGGCTGAATCCTTCGAATTTGAAGGGGAGGATGATTTGCAGCGACCTTTCAAGGTGGTGGGTGGCCCATTCGACATCTACGTCATAGCCCCGAGCGTTGAATGAGCAGGCTCGCCCCTGGTCAGCCCAGGGGCGAGTCAGCATTTACTGCGCGATGGTCTTCACCGAAACGCCGCGCTCGATGGGGGTGGACGTGCGCCCATACACATCCTCGAAGCGCTCGATGTCATCCTCGCCCAGGTAGCTGCCGGACTGCACTTCGATGATCTCCAGCGGGATCTTGCCCGGGTTGCGCAAACGGTGCACCGAAGCGATGGGGATATAGGTCGACTGGTTTTCGGTCAGCAGGAACACGTTCTCGTCGCAGGTCACCTCGGCGGTACCGGATACCACGATCCAGTGCTCGGCGCGGTGATGGTGCATCTGCAGCGACAGGCTGGCGCCCGGCTTGACGGTGATGTGCTTGACCTGGAAGCGGCCGCCCATGTCCACCGAGTCGTACGAGCCCCACGGGCGATACACTTCCAGGTGGTTCTGGGTTTCCGTGCGGCCCTGTTCGTCGAGGGTCTTAACCATCTGCTTGACGCCCTGGACCTTGTCCTTGTGGGCAATCATCATGGCATCCTTGGTCTCGACCACCACGATGTTCTCCAGGCCGATCACCGACACCAGTTTGCCGTTGCCGTGGATCATGCAGTTGCGGCTGTCTTGAACCACCACGTCGCCCTTGGTGACGTTGCCGTTGTCGTCTTTCTCGTGCACTTCCCACAGCGACGACCAGCAGCCTACATCGCTCCAGCCGGCCGACATCGGCACCACGCAGGCACGCTGGGTTTTCTCCATCACCGCATAGTCAATGGAGTTGTCCGGGCAGCAGGCGAAGGTGGCTTCGTCGATGCTCAGCACATCGCCGTCTTCCTGGCTGCGCTCCAGGGCCAGTACGCAGGTATCGTAGATGTCGCCGTCGTGCTTTTTCAGCTCTTCGAGGAAGCGGCTGGCGCGGAACAGGAACATACCGCTGTTCCAGAAGTAACCACCGGCCTGGACGAACTCGGCCGCGCGTTTTTCGTCGGGCTTCTCGACGAACTGCGCAACCCGCGCCACGCCTTCGGGCAGCAGCGCATCCTGGCTGGAACGGATGTAGCCGTAGCCGGTTTCCGGCTTGGTCGCCGGCACGCCGAACAGCACCATCTCGCCACGCTCGGCGGCCACGGTGGCCAAGGCCAAGGCACGTTGCAGGGCTTTCTGGTCATCGATCACATGATCGGCAGGCAGCACCAGCATCAGCTCGTCGCGGCCTTCGTTGACCAGCTTCATGGCAGCCATGGCCACGGCCGGCGCGGTGTTGCGGCCGAACGGTTCCATGAGGATGCCTTGGGTTTCCAGCTTCAGTGCGGCCAGTTGCTCCTGGACGATGAACTTGTGGTCCTTGTTACAGACCACGATCGGGGTGTCCATGCCCTCGAATACAAGGCGCTCGATGGTTTGCTGGAACAGCGTGTGCTCACCGGTCAGGGCCAGGAACTGTTTGGGGAACTGCTTGCGCGACAGAGGCCACAGACGGGAACCGCTACCACCAGAAAGAATTACCGGGATCATCATGTTTCTCCAATAGTCGTTGAGAGGCAGGGGAATCAGTTGCTAGCCACGGGGCGAGTTACCCACACCGGCGACAAGGCGTTGCCGGAACCCGTTACGTACAGCACTGCGGCTTCGCCGCGCTCCAGGGCGACGGGTTTCACGTCACCCACTTTCTTGTCTCCTTGGTACAGCGCCAGGTTGACCTTGACCGGGTTGATTTCGCGTTCGCCACGGCCGTTGGCGGCCACCGGCTTGACCACTTCGGTCTTGCCGTCGGCGGTTTTCAGGGTCAGTTGCTGGTCGCTCAGGTTCTGCACGCGCACCAGGGCTTTCTGCTTGTTCTTGAACGGTGGTTCTTCGATCAGCTTCGGGCTGCCGCTGTTGCTGTTGACCAGGGTGTAGTACTTGTCCGAGGCCAGCTTGACCGGCACGCTCTTGCCGCCGACCTGGGCGGTGTAGTCGCCGCCTGGCAGGAAGCTGAAATCGCTGCTGGCCTGTGCGCCAACCTGTTTGATCTGGGTGTTGCCGACCGACGCGGCGGCGGGTGCGCTGGTCGCGTTGTACAGGCGTACGAAGG
Source organism: Pseudomonas sp. NBRC 111139 (assembly GCF_001753955.1). Classification (NCBI taxonomy): domain Bacteria; kingdom Pseudomonadati; phylum Pseudomonadota; class Gammaproteobacteria; order Pseudomonadales; family Pseudomonadaceae; genus Pseudomonas; species Pseudomonas sp. NBRC 111139. The sequence continues at coordinate 69,213 of NZ_BCBP01000018.1, read as the reverse complement.
TCGAGCCTTTCGGCGCACTTGGGCCATACAGTGCGGCGTCGGCACCGGCGAAGGCCTGCATCGAAGCAAGGGAAAGGCCGGCCGCGAGGGTGAGGGCTTTGGCAATGGAAGTCTTGGTAGTCATGTGCGTTTCCTCTCTATCAGTCAGTGGTCTGTCCGGGTGGACGACAAGGCCAGGTTTTCTTCGGATTTACGGGCGTTTTTCAGCTGCGCGATCCACTGCGGATCGAAGCTGCTGAGGTCGTTTTTCATTGGCAGATAACGTTCTGGGAATTCCCACACCACCACTTGTGGTGCGGCGTTTTTAAAGGCATCGCTTTGCAGGTACTTGAGCATCGGCAGTAGCGGGCCATGGCCGTCTTCGGCGTAGTTGGCGACGTCACTGCGCAGGGCCTGCTGCAGCGCGCCGAGGAAGTTCCAGTGCGGGTTGGCGCTGTAGCTGGTGCCTACCAGTGCAACCGGGATCTGCTTGTCGGCGAACAACGCGTCGCCGGCGTCACCCTCGGCATCGACCGGCCGGGTGGTGCGTTTCTGCAGGTTGTCCGGGGCCGGCAGCAGGTTGCTGAACAAGGGGTCCAGTGGCAGGAAGTTGGTCAGGTCGCCCTTGTAGGGGGCGGTGTTGCCCGCTTCGGTGATGAAGGCTTGTGGGTCGCCATTGAGCAGGCTCTGGCGGCTGACCGCTTCGGCCAGCGCCTGCGCCGCCACTTCGGCCCCCATAGGCGTCCAGTGGGTATCGGTACGCAGGAATACCTGGCCGCGGGCCTTGGCCTGCTCCATCGGTGCCATCAGGTCCGGTGCAAACACGTTGGCCTGGCGTGCCTGGGCATGGAACTGGTTGTACAGGTCGTCATGCAGGCTGGCAGGCCGCTCTTTACCCAGGTACTCGGCGTAGACCCGTGCCTTGGCCGGCACGATCGCCATTACCAGCTGGCTACCGTGTTGCTGCAGGGTGTCGCGTACGCCACGGATCAGTGCCAGGTTTTCCTGCATCAATTGCTCGGCACCGGCGGTGGGCTTGAATTCTTCGTCGCTGAACAACCACTGGTCGCGGCCCAGTACCACACCAGGGCGGCCTTCGTTGAACAGCTTGAAGTCCATGGCCGCCCACAGGTTGGTGCCCAGGCGCTTGATCGGGAACTCGGCGTCGTAGTGGGTCTCGGCGGCCTTGGCCAGCTTGCCGTTGAGCAGGGTCATCTGCTCGGTGCGCTGGAAACTCTGCAGGCCACCGGTGGACCAGGCGCCCATGCCGACCAGCAGGCCGAGGAACGACAGGGAATAGGTGATGCGTAATGTCCGGGTCATGGTCATCAACCTCAGAACTGGAAGTAAAGGAACGGCGAGTAGCTTTGCGCCGAAAGCTTGAGGATCGAGGCGACGAACAGCAGCAGGATCAGTGCGCGGGTCATCACCCGGGTCCAGTCCAGGCCGATCGAGCCGTCAGCGTTGACCTGCACCGGGGTCGCCTTGGGCGTCGGCCTGGCATTGCGGTAGAAGTCGCGCAAGCCGAAGAACGCCAGGGTGAGGTAGGCGATAACCAGGGTGGCCACCTGCAGACCGGTGAGCTGGGCGCGGTTGAGCTCCGACAGCTGCCAGTCGCCGAAGCTGAACATGGCGCCGTACATACGGGCGGCCACCTGCAGGTTTTCGGCGCGGAAGATCACCCAGCCGACTACCACCAGCAGGAAGGTGAAGGCCCACTTCACCGGGTTGAAACGCTGCGGGTTGGTGTCGAGGCCCAGCGCGCGCTCGATGGCCAGCCACATGCCGTGCCAGGCGCCCCAGATGATGTAGGTGAAGTTTGCACCGTGCCACAGGCCGCCCAGCAGCATGGTCAGGAACAGGTTGCGGTAGGTATTGAAGGTGCCTTTACGGTTACCGCCCAAGGTGATGTACAGGTAGTCGCGCAGCCAGGTCGACAGGCTGATATGCCAGCGCCGCCAGAACTCGGTGATCGACTGGCTGATATAGGGCTGCTTGAAGTTTTCCATGAAGCGGAAGCCCATCATCAGGCCCAGGCCGATGGCCATGTCGCTGTAGCCGCTGAAGTCGAAGTACAGCTGTGCGGTGTAGGCCAGGGCGCCGAGCCAGGCATCGCCCGTGGTGGGGTTTTGCAGGGCGAAGCAGTGGTCGGCGACCACGGCCAGGGTGTCGGCGATGAACACTTTCTTGATGAAGCCCTGCATGAAGCGGGTGCAGCCTTCGGAGAACTTGTCCAGCGTGTGGGTGCGGTTGTTGAACTGGTCGACCAGGTCCTTGAAGCGCAGCACAGGGCCTGCGATCAGGTGCGGGAAAATCGCCACGAACGCTGCGAAGTCGATCAGGTTGCGGGTAGCTGGGGTGTCACCGCGGTATACGTCGATGATGTAGCTGATCGACTCGAAGATGTAGAACGAGATACCGATCGGCAGCAGCACGTGGGTCAGAATGAATGGTTCCAGGCCAAACGACGTCATGATCGCGTTCAGGCTGTCGACGCCGAAGTTGGCGTACTTGAAGTAGCCGAGGATCGCCAGGTCGACACCCACGCCGAGCAGCAGCCAGCGCTGCGCCGGCTTGGTGCGCACACCGGCGGCACCGACTTTCAGGCCGATCCAGTAGTTCCACAGGGTGACGCCGGCGAACAGTGCCAGGAAGTCCACCCGCCACCAGGCGTAGAAGATGTAGCTGGCGACCAGCAGCAGCAGGTTGCGATAACGTTGCCCGCTCAAGTAGTACAGGCCGAGGAAGATCGGCAAGAACAGGAACAGGAACACGTTGGACGAGAAGACCATCCCGGTTCTCCTAATTTGTTCACAGCATCCAGGGCAAAGCGCCCCCCAAACCCCCCACGAAATGGTGGGAGATACCTAGTCCCCCGTAGGAGCGGGTTTACCCGCGAATGAGGCCGGCACAAGGCACCGCAGATGGCAGGCCCGGCCTCTTCGCGGGTAAACCCGCGCCTACAGGGATGGTGTTACTTTTTACGCTCTGCACTCGGGTCATAGACCCGGGTCACATCGCCCCCCAGCCGGAAGCTGTTGAACGGCTGCATGTCGTGCTTGCGCTCAAGCGTGTCGCCGACGCAGTGGTACAGCGCACACCAGGGCTCGAGCCAGGAGTACTTGCTGTCGACCTTGAGGTCGGTCATGTCCTGTTTCTTGCCCGCGCGCGCCTTGAAGTGGCTGGGATCGCGGGCGCCGGCCAGCACGCCTTCACCCAGGCGCTGCAAGGCGAAGTTGTTCTCGGCGCGCAGGTCGACGCCATTGGCCTGGGCGAAGCTGGCAATCATCGCCAGCGGCGGCAAGGCGTAGTTGTGATAGGCCAGCGCGCGCTGCTTGCGCTTGATTTCGTTGGGCAGGAAGCCTTGGTCATCCACCTGGTTGGCGCCCACCTTGTATTCCTTCACGGCCCAGTCGAACAGGTCGCGACGGTCGGTGGCGACGGCGGTAGCCATGACCGACCAGGCCGCCCAGTAGCTGTGGTTGTTGATCTTTTCCAGCGGCAGGTCGCTCCAGTCACGCACAGTCTGCTCGGCCAGGCGGTTGAGCCATTTTTCGATCAGGTCGGCCTCGGCCTGGTGTGCCGCCAGCGGCTGCGAGTTGGAGAATTTCAGCCGCAACCATGAACCGCTCATGCTGCCCAGCGCCCATTTGCGCATCGACTTGCCGGTATGGTTGTAGTCGGTGGACAGCAATGCACCGGCGCGTGCCCAGGTACCCAGCCAGGTCAGGGTGCAGTCGAGTTGCGCCGGGCGGCCGTCGCGCATGTACTGGCCGACCATCTTGCTCACGCCTTTTTCAAGCGTGGTGATGTCTTCGGTCGACTTACGGAAGGCCTTTTCCGAGGCAGCGTTGAGCGTTGCCCGTGCCTTGTCCGAGCCTTCGTACTTGCTGCGAAACTGCAGCGGGCCGGTGTATGGCTTGGGCGCCGCTTCGCAGCGGAAGTTACCCTCACCGGTCTTGAGCTTTTCGATCCCCTGGTAGTAACCCTGCGGCGGTACCAGCGCGGCGTGCGCGGCACCGCCAAACAAGGCCAACGCGAGCAGGGCGGGGCTGGAAATTCGCTTGAAAATGGTCATGGGTCGCCTCACTGGCCAGCCTGCGCGGTCTGCGCAGGCACGGCGAAGTTGTTGCGTTTGCAGAGCTTGGCTTCGACCTTCTGGGTGCCGCTTTCCGGCCCTTGTACCTCGAACGCCAGCAGGCTCTGGCTGGCCCAGTCCTCGTCTTCGCGCATCTGGAAGACGAAGCGGCCGTCGGTGTCGGAGGTTTCCGGTTTTTCCAGCTTGATGTCCTCATGGCGGCCGTTGAGGTACCAGAGGGTGGCCTGCAACACCTTCACCGAGGGGTCTTCGAACTTGACGTCCATCTGCAGGTTGCGGTTGATCAGGTCTTTGATCACGCCGCCCTTGCCGTTGACCATCAGCTCGTTCTTGCCAGGCTTGAGGGTGGCGCTGGCGCTCATCAGGGCTGGGCGGTCATCGCAGCCGTCATCGAGCAGGCCAAGGATTTGCCGCCAGATGGTTTCCTGGTCCAGGCGGTACAGCGGGGAGAATTCCCAGATCAGGATCTTCGGCGGGTTCTTCTGGAATTCCTCGCTGCCCAGGTACTGGATCATCGACCCTTCCAGGCCGCCGCCTGGGAAGGCGACGTTGAGCACGTCGGCGCCGATGTATTGCTCGAGGAAGCCCGAGAAGTTGTAGTTTTTGCCGCTGTGGCTGGTACCGACCAGGGTGATCTGCGCATTGCCGCTGTCACCGAACAGGTCGTCGCCACCGCTCGAGCCTTTCGGCTCGGTGGCGAACTGGTCCATGTACTGGACGGCGTAGCTGGTGCCGCACAGTTGGCCGGCAACGTTGTGCAGGGTGCCGGTCTTGCCCATGCGCCCGGATTTCTTCGTCTCGAATGCCTTGCGCGGGATGCCTTCGAAGGCCGGCATCTTGTGCACGGTGTCGGCCACGATCTTCGCCGCGCGCTCGGCACCGTACGGCGTCCAGTGCTGGTCGCCACGGAAGTAGAAGTCCTTGCCCTGGTCAGCGGCGGCCAGTTGCTCGTTGGTCAGCGGTGACAGGTCGGGCACGTTGTAGCCCATGCTGGCGAAGCGCTTGAGCATGGCCTGGTAGTTGCCCAGGGCCTTCTGGTAGTCGAACGCGGCTTTTTCGGCCGGGTTGAGCATGTTGCGGTTCACCAGGCCGCGGGTCGGCTGGTACACCACCACCAGTTCCACGCCACGTTTCTTGAACGCGTCGTGCACTTGCTGCAGGCGTTTGTAGCCGGCCGGGGTGGTGTTGAACTCGGTGCGCAGGTCTTCACGGGTGCGGAACAGCCAGTCGCCCTGGGCCTGCACCAGCGTGGTGAAGTTTTGCTGATAGCGGGTGGTGTAGCGGCTGGCATCGTGCGCTTCAGGGCACAACTGGCAGCAGGGCTCGGCGTTGAAGGTCGGGGCCTTGACGTCTTCGGCGCGCACGCCCTGGCTGATTGCCAGAAGGGCGGCGGACAGGCCCAGCAGTTTCATCAGGTGTGGAGTCATGGTCTGGGCTTCCTTAATCGATCATTTCGGTCTGGCGTTCGACCGGGTCGATCAGCACAGCCTTCTGCTGGCGTACCAGCAGGTCGAGGATTTCGTCCTGGCGCTCGCCCAGCACGCCATTGAGGCTGATGCCGCTGGCCTTGCGTGGGGCGAGCATGGACACCTTGTACAGCTCGACCGACAGCGGCGAGTCGATCGACAGCGGGCCGGAGCCGTTGGCCGACAGCTCGCCACCCACCACGATCAGCGACACCTTGGTGTCGAACGGGTCGAGGGCGATGTCGCGGTCGGTGTCGGACAGGTCCTTGATGTGGCCGTATACGCCGACCAGGCCGTTGGCCATGGCGACGTTTTCGTACAGGCGGATGTTCACGCTGTTACGCACGCGGATGCCGTGGCGGCGGTTGTTGACCAGCTTGTTGCCCCAGATCAGGTTGTCGCCGCTTTCGTACAGGGTGATGCCGTCGGTGTGGTTGCGGTAGATCTCGTTGTAGGCCACCAGGTTGTTGACGCTGTTACGGTCGATCACCACGCCCGAGAGCTTGTTGTCGTAGCTCTTGTTGTTGATGATCCAGCTGTCGTTGACCTCACGCGAAACGATGATGCCGTGCTTCTTCTTGGTGCCGTACACCGTGTTGCCGGCGATGATCAGGCGATGCGAACGGTCGTGCGGGTCGATGCCGTAGACGATGTTGTCGCGGTAGGTGCTGTCCTTGATCACGAAGTCCTGGGTTTCGTAGCAGTAGAAGCCGTACCACATGTCGCTGAACTCCGAACCGATGATCCAGCCGGTGGGCTCCGGGCGGCCCATGCGCTTGGCCATGTTCGGCGTGTACTGCGAGATGCTCACGCCATACGACTTGGACTTGGCGTAGCCGAAGCTGGCCATCTTCGTATTGACGATATAGGTCTCGGTACCGCCCCACGACAGCAGGAACGGGCGGAATTCCTTGGGCGAGCGGAAGGTCGCCGGGCCGTTGTCCTTTTCCCGCCAGCCGGTCACCTGGGTATCGGTTACGAACAGCTTGCCGTCATTGACCAGAAATGCGCCGCCCTCCTGGGACAGGCGCAGCTGTTTGACCTTGCCGTCGATCTCGAGGATGCCCTTTTGCCCGACCACGATCGGCAGGCGGGCCAGGTAAACCCCAGGCTCGACTTCGCTGAAGTACTGTTTGGGTACCTTCTTGCTCAACTCGGTCAGGTCGACATGGCCGTCATCGACGAAGATCGCCTGCGGGATGCCGTGCTGGCGCTGCACCCACTCGGCGGCCTTGTTGTCGCCGCCGACGAACTCCTTGAGGGTGTCCTCCTGGAACATACGGCGCAGGCTGACCTTGCCCTTGTGGCGGCGGTCGATTTTCTTCTGCACCGCCTCGGCCGTGAAACCGGTCAGGTCGGGCAGCTTTGGCGGGTCCATCTGCAGCGGCTCGATCGGTGCGCTGGCCACCGTATAGGTCTTGGCCTGCTGCAGCTCCTTGGCGATCACCTGGGGCTCTGCGGCAGTGGCCAGGCCGCTTGCCAGCAGCAAGGCACTGGCCAACAGGCTGTGGCGTAAGTGCGGGTGAAGGTTCATCACGGTCAGTCCCCTACCAGCCTCAGAAGCGCCAGATGACGTCGACGAAGGCGCGGTGCATGTACGAGTCCGCTTCCTTGCCGTAGGCGTCGCCCGGCTTGAATACTCCGGCACGCAGGCGCACCAGGGCTGACGGCTCGTCGATGGCCTGGCTCATCGAAGCCGGCAGCAGGCCTTGCTTGAAGTACTTGGTCACGACCACGTCCATTTCCTGGCCGAGGTCTTTTTCGCCATCGACCAGCGGGCGATTCACGCCGTTGTCGTTGACCACCGCGTTGATGCCACTGGAACCGATGTTCTGGTTGCCATCGACCCGCCAGAATTTGTGGTAGATCAGGCTCGCGTCGTAGTCGTCACGCAGCTGCCACGAAGCGAACAGGGTGGCGGCCTGCAGGTTGCCCAGTTCGCCGCGGAACGCTTCGCCGAAGCGGTGCACACGCGAGCGGGTGCCGGTGAAGTTGGAGCGGTTGCTCTCCAGGCCGGTCTGCTCGAAGTTGTTCGAGCCGTCATCGCCGCCGCCGCCGCTACCGCGGGCGTACGCAGCGCCGACCTGCCATTGCGGGTCCAGACGCAGGCGGATACCGAGGTCGGTTGCCCAGGCGTTGACGTCACCGCTCTGCTTGCCGGTGGCGACCTGATCGTCACCCACCTGCTGGGTGCTCAGCTTGTCGCGGTCACCGGTCAGCCAGGTGACGCTGCCCCAGTAATTCACGGTGTGGTCGTTGCGCCAGTTGTAGGCGTCGCTGTTGGCCTCCAGACCCAGCCAGGTAAGGTCGCCAGTGCGGGTCTTGTCCAGCGCGTCGACCGTTTCGCCGGGGTTCTTCAGGCTGCCGCTGTCATGTGTGTGGTGAGCGCGCAGGCCAACCCAGTGGCCAGGGGTCCACTGTGTGGCGACGTTGCCGTAGATGTGGGTGCGGTCCTTGTCTTCCGGCGCCAGTTCGGTGAGGTCGGTGCGGTATTCGCTGAAACGCTGGGCGACGCCCAGGTCGGCCTTGAGCAAGGTGGTATCGAAGGTCCAGTTCAGCGCTTCGATGTTGGTATCGCGCCACATGCCATCGTCGCTGCGCAGGCGCTGGCGACCGAAGCGCAGTTGCTCGCCTGGGTAGGCGGTAAGGCCGCTGTAGCCGACCCAGAACTCGCGCATGGCCAGGTAGCTTTTGTCTGGTTGACGGCTGTCGTCGCCGGTGTCGGTGCTGGTGCCATCGTCGTTCTGGCGCAAGGTGTCGGTTTCGATGGTGTCGGTCGCAGCGACCGCCTGGCCCATGGCGTAGGCACTCCAGTTACCGCGCTCGCCGTACACCCACGGGCGCAGATCCAGGCCCAGGCCGTTGACATCGCCGCCAGAGCGGGTGCCCAGGTCACGGTCGTCTTCCGACTGGCTGGTGATTTTCACGTCCAGGCCGAAGTTTTTTTCAGCGGTCATTTCCGCCAGGGTCGGGCAGGACCACAGCAGGGCGAAGCTCAGGCCGATGCCGGCTTTCACGAAGGGATTGAGCGTCATAGCGAGTCCTCACCGTCTACTTCTTTTTCGTCGTCTTGCAGGGCTTCGAGGGCCAGGGTGCTATTCGCGCCCTGCGCCAGGCTGCCGCGTGCACGCTTTTCCTGGTCCAGCAGTTGCTGGGCCTGGTTGCGCTGGTCAGGTGTCAGTTGCTGGTCGAGCTGCTGCAGCAGTTCGGCTGATTGCGGCGTCGGGTTGGCCTGCGACAGCTGGGCGAACACCCAGGCGTTGCCCGGTTGCGGGCGGATGCCGTGGCCCTCGCTGAACAGCTGAGCCAGGGCATAGTCGGCGCTGTTCTGCCCGCCACGGGCGGCGGCCAGCAGGTGGTCGACGGCTTTCTGCGGCTCGACATTGCCCAGGTAGCCGCGGCGGTAAAGCTGGCCCAGGTAGTAATGGGCGCTGATCTCACCGGCTTCGGCAGCGGCTTGCAGGTGCTGCTCGGCTTTTTGAGCGTCGGCTGGCAGGGTTTTGCCTTCGTAGTACAGGCGGCCCAGCAGCAGTTCGGCGCGTGGCTGTTCAGCTTCGCGGCCTTTGTCGATGTAGGCCATCAACTGGTCGGTGTCGCCTAGTTCGGGGAAGTCGTATACCAGCTGTGCCAGGCTGACCCAGGACGCCGGGTTGGCCGGGGCTACTTGCTCGAGCAGGTCCTTGGCGGTTTTTTCGTCGGTCTGGCCAAGGCTACGGTCGGCCAGCACGCGGGCCACGCTGTCAACACGGGTGGCCGGCACTGCGCCACGGGCGTAGGCGGCCTTCAGCTGGCCGAGCAGGGCGGCTTGCTGGTCGGCCTGGCCGCGTTTCTGGTACACGGTGGCCAGTTCGACGTAGCAGATGTCGGTGCTGTTGAGCGCCGCCTTGCAGATCTTTTCCACTTCGCCCAGGTGCTGGTCATAGGTGCCCTGGGTGCGGTACAGCAGCACCTGGGCCAGGCCCGCTTCCGGGTTGCCGGCGGCGCGCCACTGGTCGATCTGCTGCTGCGCGTTGACCTTGGGGAAGCTCTGCGGGTAGCTGAGGTAGAGCATCGCCAGTGGGATCAGGGTGTTGCTTTCGCCTTGACTGGCCGCTTGCTTGAGCAGGGTCTCTGCTTCTTCGCGCTCGGCCTGGGTGCTGTCCGGCTTGGCCACCAGCAGGCGGCCAAGGCGCGCCTGGGCGCGTGGCGACGTGGCGGCTGCAGCGCGATAGGTGGCTTCGGCTTCCTTGATTTGCGAGGGGTCGCGGGTGGCCACCTTGATGTCCGCAAGGCCAACTTGCGCTTCGCTGTAGCCCAGGTCGGCCAGCGCCTTGTAGTTGCGCTCGGCCAATGCCGTGTCACCGCGCTTCATGGCCTCGTTGGCCAGACGCTGGTCGGGCAGGCCGGCACAGCCGGCCAGGGTGATGGCGGCGGCGAGTGCACACAATCCCAGGTTCACGCGGACCTTGTAGGTATCAGAGATCATTGTCCGTCCCTCACAGGCCACGGGCCACGGCTTTGTCGATCAGCCAGTTCAGCGAGGGGCCACGGTCGCTGTTGACCGAGGCCGGGCGGCCGGCCAGTTCGGCGGGCAGGCCGCTGTCTGGCTTGATCTGCACGCGGATGTCGGAGGACAGGTCTTCGCTGTTGAGGCTGGCGCTGCTGACGATCTGGCCGGTGCGCACTTCGTCTTCGCCGGCCACCTGGAAGTTGACCCGGGTACCCGGCTTGACCTCGTCGAACTGGCGGTAGCTGAAGCGCGCCTCGACCATCGGGTTGGTGGTGCGTGGGATCAGCTGGAAGATTGGCTGGCCCTTGGCGGCGTACTGGCCGTCGTCCACCAACTGGCGCGCGACCACGCAATCGCAGGGGCTGGTGAGGGTGCCGGACAGCTGCTTGCCGAACAGCTCCTCGATCTTCGCCGGCTCCAGCTGTGCGTCTTCAAGGTTGCCCTTGAGCATGTCCAGCATGCTGGTGGTGAAGCTGGCCAGTGGCGCGCCCTTGGCGATCTGCCCACCGCTTTCGACCAGGCTGCTTACGGTACCGTCGCGCGGCATGGTGACGTTGGTGGTTGGCACTGCGACCACACCGGCTTCGGCGTGGCTGACGAAATACATGCCATACAACGATTTGGCGACGAAGCCGAAGGCCGCAACGCCGACCACGAACACGCCCAGTGTGACGGTGACTGCCTTGAAGCGGCCGAAGGCGCTCAGGCCCGACCCACCGTCCTTCTGCTTGCGCGCCTTGGTGAAGTTGTCACGCTGCAGGGTGCTGAGGACGTCGCCGATGCTGATCAGCTCACCCGACAGGTGGCTGGTGATGATGTGCCGCAACGTGGCGATGTCGCGAGGTTCAAGGTTCTGGAACTGCGCACCGATACGGCCATTGTCCGGGTTGTACGAGCGCACCTGGAACTCGATGTCGATCGACAGGCCCAGGTTGTCGACCACGAACTGCAGGCGCCCGCGCAGCACATCGCCCACCGACTGCGGTTGCTTGGCGTGGAAGCTCAGGCCGCCGGCAGAAAGGTCTTCGACCTTGACTTCGTGGACCTGGCGCTGGGCGTCCAGGAACCGCAGCTTGGCGGGAATGCGCACCCGGGCGTGTTGGCGCTGGGCTTCGGACTCATGCACGACATTGACGTTCACGGCGGTATTCATGGTGGTTTGTTCCTGTTAGATCCGATCCGGGTTGGGCTCACACGACCATGAACAGCACAGCAACGAAGATGCTGGCAGCCGAGAAGGTCATGGTCCGCGAGGACCAGGTGTTGAACCATTGTTGAAAGCTGGCGAGGTCACGCTTGAGGGCAGTGGGCTGACGCGTCCACGACTGCTTGTCGAGGCGGAAGAACACGTAGATCTTCATCAGCGCGCCGATGATCTGGTTGTAATAGAGAATCAGCGGGTAGGCCGGGCCTACGTTGTGGCCGGAGCACAGCAGCATGATGGTGAGGATCAGGCGCGTGATGCCGATCCACAGCAGGTACACCAGCAAGAAGGCCATGCCGAACTTGAGGCTGGCGATCACCGCCACGGTCAGGCCCAGCAGGCTGGTCCACATCGACACGCGCTGGTCGAACAACACGATGCTGGTGAACAGCCCCAGGCGGCGCAGGCCAAGGCCCAGTGCCCGTGAGTTTTGCCGCAGGTTGTTGCCGTACCAGCGGTACATCAGCTTGCGGCTGGCCTTGAGGAAGCTTTTTTCCGGCGGATGCTCGACCGTGTTGATGGCGGCGTCCGGCACGTAGAAGGTGTCGTAGCCCAGGCGCATCAGGCTGAACCAGCTGGACTTGTCGTCCCCGGTAAGGAACTTGAAGCGGCCCAGACGCCAGTGCATCAGCGAGTCGCTTTCGACGTCGGCGATGAACTCGGGGTTGGTCACCACACTGGCGCGGAACATCGACATGCGCCCGGTCATGGTAAGCACGCGCTTGGACAGGGCCATCGAGCACATGTTGATGTGGCGCTGGGCGAAGCGCAGCTTGTGCCACTCGCTCATGATGTAGCCGCCACGCACTTCGCAGAATTCATTGGTGGTCAGGCCGCCCACATTGGAGAACAGCTTGAACCACGGCACGGTCTTGCGCACCACGCCGTCGGCCAGCACGGTGTCACCGTCGATTACCGCCACCACGGCGTTCTCGTCCGGCAGCATGCGCGAGATGGCGCGGAAGCCGTAGGCCAGGCCATCGCGCTTGCCGGTACCGGCGATACGCACGATGTCCAGCTTCACGTGGGCCGGCGGGTTGTACTTGGCCCACAGGCTCTTCACCAGCAGTTCATCGGACATTTCCACCAGCGAGCAGACCACGGTGGTGGGGAAGCCGCAGTTGATCGCCTCGCGGATCACCGAGCTGTATACCTGGGCGGTGGTCAGCGCTTCGATACGGAAGCTGGTGACCATCAGGTAGACATGCGACGGGTCGGTGGCGTTACCCATTTTCTGCACCTTGCGGCGCAGGTACGGGTACACGCCGTAGAGGAAGATCATGCCGCGGATGAAATGGGTGGCGCCCATGGAGTAGCGCCAGATGCCGACTGCGCCGACCAGGAAGATGAAGTGCTTCGACTGCGAGTCGAAGATATCAGCTGGCAGGGCCAGGGCGATCAGCATGAGCAGGCTCATGTAGAGCAGCCACCCGGCGCACTGCAACAGCACTGTCTGGAGCCTTTGCATGTTCAGCATCCGTCGAGAATTCGGGAAAGGGTGGGCAGCGAGGAGGCGGCTCTTGTCGAGTGCCTCATCGCTGCCCGGCCGGGCACTTACCAGCAGATGCCTTCGGTACGGGCGGTAGTGCTGGTCGGTTTGTTCATGAAACCGACCAGGTCGATCACCTGCTTGCCGGCTGGCGCTTGCAGGGCCAGCGCACGGAACTGCTCGTCACGGTTGCCGAGGACGATGATGTCGGCGTTGTCGATCACCTGCTGCAAGTTGGCGTTGAGCAGCGACGACACGTGCGGGATCTTCGACTCGATGTAGTCCTTGTTGGCGCCGTGAACACGGGCGTACTGGACGTTCTCGTCGTAGATGTCCAGCTGGTAGCCCTTGCCGATTAGGCGCTCGGCCAGTTCCACCAGCGGGCTTTCGCGCAGGTCGTCGGTGCCGGCCTTGAAGCTCAGGCCCAGCAGGGCGACCTTGCGCTTGTCGTGGGCTTCGATCAGCTCGAAGGCGTTCTGCACCTGCGATTCGTTGCTGCGCATCAGCGAGTCGAGCAGCGGTGCCCGCACGTCGAGGCTGGCGGCACGGTAGGTGAGGGCGCGTACGTCCTTGGGCAGGCAAGAGCCGCCGAAGGCGAAGCCCGGGCGCATGTAGTACTGGGACAGGTTGAGGACCTTGTCCTGGCAGACCACGTCCATCACCTCGCGGCCATCGACGCCCACCGCCTTGGCGATGTTGCCGATTTCGTTGGCGAAGGTGACCTTGGTGGCGTGCCATACGTTGCAGGTGTACTTGATCATCTCGGCCACTTCGATCGGCTTGCGGATGACCGGGGCGTCGAGTTCTTCGTACAGGGCCTGGAGGATGTCACCGCTGGCGCTGTCCAGTTCGCCGATGACCGTCATCGGTGGCTGGTCGTAGTCCTTGATGGCGGTGCTTTCACGCAGGAATTCCGGGTTGACCGCCACACCGAAGTCGACACCGGCCTTCTTGCCCGAGCAATCTTCCAGGATCGGGATGACCACGTTCTTGACGGTGCCAGGCAGCACGGTGCTGCGCACCACGATGGTGTGACGGCGGGTGGTGTCACGCAGCACGTAGCCGATTTCGCGGCACACGGACTCGATGTACTCCAGGCCCAGGTCGCCGTTTTTCTTGCTGGGGGTGCCCACGCAGATCATCGACACATCGCTGGCACGGATGGCTTCGGCGAAGTCGGTAGTGCCGCGCAGGCGGCCATTGGCGATGCCCTGTTGCAGCAGTGCTTCCAGGCCAGGTTCGACGATGGGCGACTTGCCCTGGTTGATCAGGTCGATCTTGGTGCTGGACACGTCCACACCGATCACTTCATGGCCACGCGCCGTCAGGCAGCCTGCACAGACTGCACCCACATAACCCAAACCAAAGATGCTGATACGCATCGCTATCACCTCATGTGTTTATCACGCCGACGCCTCCGCAGAGAGCCGGGCTGGGTTGATTAACAACAGTTTTCGGGCGCACGGATCCATGGCGAATGCACACTTCGCCGAGCGCAGGCAAAATAAATCCGGAACGCAAAAAGTTATGCGCTCAAAGTTGGCACTCAATAGCCATTCATTAAAAAACGTGCCCTGAAATGCAGCCGTCTTTATTGCAATGCGCTACTTGGCGCGTTGCTGTGCTTGTTTTTTCAAGTGAATAAATCCTTTGAAATCAACCACTAGGACGATTTGTAAGGGACGCGTCTCTCCTGCATGGACAAGGTCTTCGGGGGGTTCCGTGATACCTGTCGAATTTCTTATGGCGGGCAGTGGATACCCGCCGCTGTCATCTGTAAGTCATCTCTCACAGCCCGTAGGCAGGACAATCGTTACGGCACTATGAGCGATTGCCTTTGGTAGAAGTTCCGGAGCCGGTTTCGCTCGAATGAAAGATTTCTAAATATTTATTCAGTTGCGGACAGTTTCAAATTGATAGCACGTGGGTGTTTCACCCCCGTGTATGAAGGACGTAACTGTTGCGAGATATTTTTATGCCAGCATCTGAAAAATTTTTTCAGAATTCGTCAAAAAAGGTATGAACGGTCTTATGTCGTTTGGCGATAAAGGTGGGTGTGCTGGATTTTTGGCGTCGGATTAATGGCGTTATGGCGGTTTGCAGCGTGCCCTGTTGCAGGGCGGAGAGGGGGTGTGGGCTGCTGGCCCCTTCGCGGGTGAACCCGCTCCTACGGGTAGCGCATTACCTGTAAGAGCGGGTTTGGCCGTGAAGGGGCGTTACAGGGTCACTCCGAGGGGTGATCGCGCAGGAACACCAAATGGTCCGGCTTGGACTGCTCGGCACTGTAGTAGTACCCCTGAGCATCGAACTGCTTGAGCTGTTCCGGGGTGCTGATGCGCTGCTGGATGACGAAGCGGCTCATCATGCCGCGGGCTTTCTTGGCGTAGAAGCTGATGATCTTGTACTGGCCGTTTTTCTGGTCCTTGAAGTCGACGTTGATCACCCGGGCCTTCAGTGCACTGCGTTTCACTGCACTGAAATACTCGTTACTGGCCAGGTTCAACAGCACGTCATCGCCTTGGTCGGCCAGGGCCTGGTTCAGCCATTCGCTGATGCGCGTGCCCCAGAAGGCGTACAGGTCCTTGCCGCGGGCGTTGGCCAGCTTGGTGCCCATCTCCAGGCGGTAGGGCTGCATCAGGTCGAGCGGGCGCAGCAGGCCATATAGGCCCGAGAGCATGCGCAGGTGGTCCTGAGCGTAGCTGAAGTCGTCGTCACTCAGGCTCTCGGCATTGAGGCCGGTGTACACGTCACCCTTGAACGCCAGCAACGCCTGCTTGGCATTGGCCGGGGTGAAGTCTGGGGTCCAGCTGCCAAAGCGCGCCGCATTCAGGCCGGCGAGCTTGTCGGACAGGTGCATCAGCTCGCTGATCTGCGCCGGCGACAGTTCGCGCAGTTGCTGGATCAGGGCCTGGGATTCATCCAGGTACTGGGGCAGGGTGAAACGCTCGGTCACTGGCGGGGTGTCGTAGTCGAGGGTCTTGGCGGGGGAAATCACCGTCAGCATCGGGTCGGCTCCTGGCATCGTTGGCCGAGGATTCTACGGGGTGGGCGGTACAAGTCCAAACTATGGCGACGATAGTCACAGCCCATGGTCGGTGCAGGCGCTATAGTTCGCGTTTTGCCGTTGCGGAGCCTTCCACTGTGCGCATTGCTTCTGCCTTGCTGGCCGGCCTGCTGAGCCTGGCCGTGCAAGCCGCCCCTTCACCTCAGGTCAGCCTGGACCGCAGCCTGTGGCCCGAACAGCTGGACAGCCCGGCGCTGTTCGATGTGGCTTCTCGGGCAGAAATCCTATCGTTCGCCCAAGTGCTGCACGAAAGCGAGTTGCTGGATGACGCAAGCCTGGCGGCCCGGCTGGGGCTGCGGCAGATCAACCTGCAGAAGGTGCGCCAGGTTCGGGCGCGCATGTGGCAGCGGTTGTGGGAGGGTTATCAACAGGCGCAGCGCAGTTGTGAGCAGGATGCATCATTCTGCTACCCGGTTACGTCCATGGCGGAGTTGCGTACACAAGCGGCGACGTTCGCTGCCGATGTCGGTGCGTTCTATACCGGCTGGATCGAACCGAGCCACCAGTTCCATGTCCGCTACCTGGACGAGCAACTGCGCAAGGCGGCGTTGCTGCCGCAGACCAGCAGCGAAATCGAGCGGTTGTCTTCGCGTGAGCGCAAGGGTGACGAACTGAACGACCGCATGTTCCTGCTGACCTTTGTCGGCGGGCCTGGGCCCGAGGGGGGCAGTACGGATCTACTCACCGATTACCTGCGCCGGCAAAAGCTCGAAGGCACGTTTTTCACGCTCGGTAACCGTTTGCAGCAACGCCGTGATGGCGCGGCGGCAAATGCCTTGCGCCAGCTCTATGGCGGGCAGTGCGTGGGTATCCAGGGGTGGGAATACCGCTCCCATGCGCAGTGGACCGGCTGGCAGGATTCGCTGCGGCGCAGCCAGGCGCGGGTGCAGGCTGATCTGCCCGAGCAGTATGTGCCGCTGTTCCGCCCTCCTTATGGCCAGCGCCGGGCTGACGGCGAAGCGTTCATGGCCCGCCAGCAGTTGCGGGTATCGTTGTGGGACATCGATGCCCAGGATGACGGTGCATTGAGCGCAGAGGCGTCCGCACAGCGCGTATTGACCCTGATGCTGTTGTGGCGCAAGGGCGTGATCCAGTTTCATGACAGCCTTCCCAAGGCGCAGCCGGCGGTGGAATGGTTGCTGCGCAATACCGCGCAAAGCGGCATCGGCTGGGAGGATTGCCGGGAATATGGATACCGCGAATAGAGGGTATGACTTTTGAGCGTAGTCCCCTCTGACGCTGGCGCCAAGGCCTCTTCGTCAATCGGAAAAATAAACTTCAAAAATGCGTAAAAATGCTTTTTTCGGTCATGGTTTTTGCGGTATGAAGAAACCAGACAGCCGATTCCTGCAGCACAGGTGGCGTCATCCAGGCCCACCTAGCCAGGTTCGCTTCCCGCCCGTAACAACGCGGATACGGGAACAGCGGCAGTCACTCTGCGGCGTAACAGACCACGCCGTGTGGCTTCGACATAAGGTGACCGAGTATGGATGACCAAGGACGCAACCCTTCCTCCAGCAAGCCAATCCTGTATGTGCTCGATACCAACGTCCTGATTCACGACCCTAACGCGTTACTGAACTTCGAGGAGCACCATGTCGCCATCCCGATGACGGTGCTGGAGGAACTCGACAAGCTCAAGACCGGCAAACAAAGCATCGCCGCCGAATGCCGCCAAGCCATCCGCCTGATAGACCAGACCCTCGGTGACGCTTCGCCCAGCGATGTCGAGCAGGGCGTACCGATCCAGCGCAACAAGAGCGGCCCCAAGGGGTTCCTGTCCATCCTGATGACCCCGCGCAACGAGCCGAACAAGCTGCTGCCGGAAAACCTCAACGACAACATCATCATCAATCAGTTGCTCGAAGTCCGGGCCCGGCGCACCGACCTGGACGTCGTGCTGGTCACCAAAGACATCAACATGCGCCTGAAGGCGCGCGCTTGCGGTATAGCGGCTGAGGACTACAGCACCGACCAACTGGTCGATGACGTGTCGTTGCTGTCCAAGGGCTACCATTCGGTCACCGGCTCGTTCTGGGACCGCGTGAGCAAGGTCGATACCCGCCAGGAGCGCGGCCGCACCTGGCATCGGGTGCAGATGATCGACAACCTGCCAGCTGTGCACGTCAATGAGTTCATCATCGATGAGCAGGGCTTCGTCGGGTGGATCAAGGGCATTCGTGACGACGAACTGCTGCTGCTCGACCTGCACCAGGAGCCGTTGCTGCACCAAGAAGCCTGGGGCCTGAAACCACGCGACATTCACCAAAGCCTGGCGCTGTTTGCCCTGCTGGACCCGGATATCCACCTGGTGAACCTGACCGGCGCCGCCGGCTCCGGTAAAACCATCCTGGCGCTGGCTGCGGCCATCGAGCAAACCATGGTCAGCAAGCGCTACCGGCGCATCATCGCCACCCGCAGCGTGCAGGGGCTGGACCAGGAGATTGGCTTCCTGCCGGGTACCGAAGCAGAGAAGATGGAGCCGTGGCTGGGCGCCATCACTGACAACCTCGAAGCTTTGCACATGGATGACGAAAGCACCCATGGCAGCGTCGAATACATCCTTGAGCGCGTGCCGCTGCAGTTCAAGTCGCTGAACTACATCCGTGGCCGCAGCTTCCAGCAGAGCCTGATCCTGATTGACGAGTGCCAGAACCTGACGCCGCACCAGATGAAAACCATCATCACCCGTGCCGGCTCCGGGTCCAAGGTGGTCTGCCTGGGTAACCTGGCGCAGATCGACACCCCCTACCTGTCCGCGACCAGCTCGGGCCTGACCTACCTGACCGAGCGCTTCAAGGACTTCCCCCACGGCGTGCACATCACCCTGCAGGGCGTGCCTCGCTCGGTGCTGGCCGAGTACGCCGAGTCTCATTTGTAAAGCCTGTAGCCGGGCAGATTACTGCCCGGCCTCTTCGTGGACACGCCCGTTCACAGGATCTCCACTTGATTCGAGGCCATGGAGCTCCTGTGGGAGCGGGCGTGCCCGCGAAGAGGCCAAACCTGCCGACACATACCTCTGCTCAAACCTGACCCACAGGTTTACACTGCGAAATCCCTTCACAGGAGCAGAGCAGTGCTGACACATCTTGATTCCCAGGGGCGGGCCAACATGGTCGACGTCACTGAAAAGGCCGTGACCGAGCGCGAGGCTACCGCCGAGGCGCGGGTGCGCATGTTGCCGCAGACCTTGCAGATGATCGTCGACGGTGAACACCCCAAGGGTGACGTGTTCGCCGTGGCGCGTATTGCCGGGATACAGGCGGCGAAAAAAACCAGCGACCTGATCCCGTTGTGCCACCCGCTGATGCTCACCAGCGTCAAGGTCGAGCTCAGCGCCGAGGGGCAGGATGCCGTGCGCATCGTCGCCCGCTGCAAGCTGGCCGGGCAGACCGGTGTGGAGATGGAGGCGCTGACCGCCGCTAGCGTGGCCGCGCTGACGATCTATGACATGTGCAAGGCTGTGGATAAAGGTATGGTCATCGAGCAGGTGCGCCTGCTGGAAAAACTCGGTGGCAAGAGTGGCCATTACAAGGTGGAGGCGTGATGAAGGTCAAGGTGATGTACTTCGCCCGTTACCGCGAACTGTTGGGCGTGGATGCCGAGCGGGTGGAGGGTGCGTTCAAGGTGCTCGATGATGTGCGCCAGGCCTTGGTTGCCAAGGGCGGGCAGTATGAAGTGCTGGCCGAGCAGAACCTGATGTGCGCGCGCAACGAAGAGCTGTGCAAGCTCGATGAACCGCTGGAAGAGGGCGATGAAGTGGCGTTCTTCCCACCGGTGACCGGAGGCTGAACATGGCTGTACGAGTGCAGGAAGGCGCGTTCGACCCGGGGGCTGAGACCAATGCCATGCATGCAGCCAATGTGGGCGTGGGCGCGGTGGTCGGTTTTGTCGGCTATGTGCGGGATTTCAACGATGGCCGCGAAGTGGCGGGGATGTTCCTCGAACACTATCCGGGCATGACCGAAAAGGCCCTGGCCAAGATCGTGGTCGAGGCCGAGCAGCGTTGGCCGCTCTTGAAAGTGGAGGTGCTGCACCGCATCGGTGCGCTGGAACCGGGCGAACCGATTGTGTTCGTGGGGGTGGCCAGTGCCCATCGGCAGGCGGCGTTCGATGCCTGCAACTTCATCATGGACTACCTGAAGACCCGGGCGCCGTTCTGGAAGAAGGAGAATACCCAGGAAGGGCCAAAGTGGGTGGAGGGGAAGCAGAGTGACCAGGATGCGGCGGGGCGCTGGTAATCAAGGCGCCGCCGGTCGCCTGTAGGAGCGGGTTTACCCGCGAAAGGGCCGGCCCTGCTGGCCAATCTCCACCCGCCGTTCACCGTTGCCGCCACTACCGTATTCGCGGGTAAACCCGCTCCTACAGGGGGCACCCTGTGTCGCGAAAGGGCCGCGGAGCGGCCCCCGACAATCTCCGCATCAAAGCCGAAATCCCGGGGCCGCTGTGCGGCCCAATCGCGACACAAGGCCGCTCCCACAGGGCGCGTGTAGCCCGCTGAAGGTCAGTGATGCTTGCGCGGCACCGGCTTGAGCAGTTCATCCGGCGGCATCTCGCACTTGATCTTGCGCCCCAGCAGCGCTTCGATCGCCGGCAGCTGATACGAGTCATCCTCACCGGCAAAGCTGATCGACACACCACTGGTGCCGGCACGGCCGGTACGGCCAATGCGGTGCACGTAGTCGTCAGGGTCTTCCGGCAGGGTGAAGTTGATCACGTGGCTGATGCCATCGATATGGATCCCGCGCCCGGCCACGTCGGTGGCCACCAGCACGGTGATGCGCCCTTCGCGGAAGCTCTCCAGGGTTCGGATGCGCTTGTGCTGCGGCACGTCGCCCGACAGCTGGGCGGCATTGATACCGTCGCGTACCAGCTTTTCCTCGATGCGCCGCACTTCGTCCTTGCGGTTGGCGAACACCATCACCCGTTCCCACTTGTTCTGGGTTACCAGGTTGTACAGCAGCTTGTACTTGTCGCTGCCGGCCACCGCATACACGTGCTGCTCCACCGTTTCGCTGGCCACGTTCTCCGGCTCGATCTCGACAATGGCCGGGTTGGTGGTCCACTGCTTGGCCAGGTTCATCACATCGTCGGTGAAGGTGGCGGAGAACAGCAGGGTCTGGCGCTCGCTTTTCGGCGGTGTCTGACGAATGATTTGGCGGACCTGGGGGATGAAGCCCATGTCGAGCATGCGGTCGGCTTCGTCAAGCACCATCACCTCGACCATGTCCAGGTGCACTTCGCCACGCTGGTTGAAGTCCAGCAGGCGGCCCGGGGTGGCCACCAAGATATCGCAGTGGCGCGCTTCCAGGGCTTTGAGCTGCTTGTCGAAGTCCATGCCACCGACGAAGCTCATCACGTTCAGGCCGGTGTACTTGGTCAGGGCAGCGGCGTCCTTGGCGATCTGCACCACCAGCTCGCGGGTGGGGGCGATGATCAGCGCGCGCGGCTCGCCCATGTAGCGCTCTTTAGGCGGTGGCGTCTGCTGCAACTGGGAAATGATCGAGATCAGGAAGGCGGCCGTCTTGCCGGTGCCCGTCTGGGCCCGGCCGATAGCGTCCTGGCCACGCAGGGTGTAACCCAGGACCTGCGCCTGGATTGGCGTGCAGTACGGGAAGCCCAGGTCGTGGATGGCGTGCATCAGCTCGTTGGACAGCTTGAAGTCGTGGAAGCGGGTTTTGCCTTCCTGCGGCTCGACCACGAAGTCTTCGGGCTTCCACAGGCTGGCCTGCGGCTTGGGCTTGCGTTCGCGGCGCGGTTTTTCCTTGGCCGGTTGTTCGGCAGGTGGCGTCGCGGCGGCAGGTTGCTCAGCCTTGGGGGCGGGGTTGGCATGGGGTGCGGCCGGTTTTGCCGCGGGCCGGGCTTCCGGCGTCACGCTGGCAGCAGGAGCGGCGGCTTGTGGCGCGGCCTCTCCCTTGCCGAATATTTTTCTGAGTGCTTTGAGCACGGTCGTCTCATCAACTGATTAAGGAATGTACGCCGGGCAGTGTAATGCAAGATCCGGGCGCGGCGTAGCGGAATACGCCCACAACTACAAGTGAGGCTGCCTATTGCAGCTGCTTGCTCAGCCAGTCGTGGATATCGTTCAGTTCTTCGACCACCACTTCGTGTTCCATCGGGTATTCGTACCAGCGGGCAGCGACGCCCCAGGTGTTCAGGTACTCGAAGGCGGTACGGCCCATGGACGGGATGACCACCGAGTCATGCACGCCATGCAGGCACAGGGCCGGGGTGCGTTGCTGGCAGGCACTCAACTGGTGCTGGTCATTGAAGGTGGGGGCATAGGTGGACAGGGCGATCACCCCGCCCAGTGCTTCCTGCCACTTTATATAGGCAGTGTGCAGCACCACCGCGCCGCCCTGGGAGAAGCCGGCCAGGAAGATCCGCGACAGGTTGATGCCTTTGGCCTGCTCGGCCTTGATCAGCGCAACCACCTGCTCGGCAGACGCTTCCAGCTGCGCTTCGTCGATGGCACGGGCCGGGGTCATGGCCTTGATGTCATACCAGCTGGGCATGGCATAGCCGCCGTTGATGGTCACGGGGCGGGTCGGTGCCTGGGGCATGATGAAGCGAGTGCTGAGCAAGCGCTCCTGCATGAATTCGGCCACAGGTAGGAAGTCGTAACGGTCGGCCCCCAGACCGTGCAACCAGATCACACAGGCGTCAGCGGTTTTCTGTGGTTCGAGAATCAGCGGGTTGGTCATGACTGCTCCGAAAGTGTGCGGGTCTTGTTATGGCGTGCGTGAAAAGAAAGCACCGGAAATGATTGTCGGAAAAAGAATGTCGCAACGATACAACTTTTCCTACTTGACGAGCGCTTAAACGCTACAGCCAGAAAATTTGGTACGCGGTTTGCAACTCAACCTGTGATGCAAAGGGCAGGCCGTGACGGTAACACCCTCTGCACGCGAAGGCTGTCACAGAACAGTCCATTGCGCCAATTGACCCAATAACAAGCCAATACGGGTCGGATACGCCTCAAAAGGGTGCGGTGCAATTCCGGCTCGATACAACAAGAGCGATTTGGAGGTTGTGAATGAAGATGTTGAAAACCACCCTGGCAGTCCTGACCGCTGCCGCCGCGCTGGGCGCAGTGAGCACTGCCCAGGCCGGCGCCACCTATGATGCGGTCAAGAAGAAGGGCTTCGTCCAGTGTGGCGTGAGCGACGGTCTTCCAGGCTTCTCGGTACCTGATGCGCAGGGCAAGATCGTCGGCATCGATGCCGATGTCTGCCGCGCCGTGGCCGCCGCCGTGTTCGGTGATGCCACCAAGGTCAAGTTCAGCCAGCTCAACGCCAAGGAACGCTTCACTGCCCTGCAGTCGGGCGAGGTCGACGTACTGTCGCGTAACACCACCTGGACCAGCTCGCGCGATGCCGGCATGGGCCTGGTGTTCGCGGGTGTCACCTACTATGACGGCGTCGGCTTCCTGGTCAACAAGAAGCTTGGCGTTTCCAGCGCCAAAGAGCTCGATGGCGCGACCATCTGCATCCAGGCCGGTACCACCACCGAGCTGAACGTGTCGGACTTCTTCCGTGCCAATGGCCTGAAGTACACCCCGATTACCTTCGACACCTCTGACGAGAGCGCCAAATCGCTGGAGTCTGGCCGTTGCGACGTGCTGACTTCGGACAAATCGCAGCTGTTCGCCCAGCGCTCCAAGCTGGCTGCGCCGACCGACTACGTGGTGTTGCCAGAAACCATCTCCAAGGAGCCACTGGGCCCGGTAGTGCGTAAAGGCGACGAGGAGTGGTTCAGCATCGTCAAGTGGACCCTGTTCGCCATGCTCAATGCCGAAGAAGCGGGCATCACTTCCAAGAACGTCGAGGCCGAGGCCAAGGCCACCAAGAACCCGGATGTCGCCCGACTGCTGGGTGCGGATGGCGAGTATGGCAAGGACCTCAAGCTGCCCAAAGACTGGGTAGTGCAGATCGTCAAGCAAGTGGGTAACTATGGCGAAGTGTTCGAGAAGAACCTGGGCCAGAGCACTGACTTGAAGATCGACCGTGGCATGAACGCCCTGTGGAACAACGGCGGCATCCAGTACGCGCCTCCAGTGCGCTGATGGCTGCACCCTGCGGCGGCATTCCGCCGCCGCAGGCTGTTCGAATCCCTACTGTCCGGGGCACTTCATGCAAAATCAAATCGGCGCACCCAAGGGCTTGTCCCTTAACGATCCGCGTGTGCGCGCGTGGCTGTTCCAGATCCTCACGATCGTCTTCGTGGTCGGCCTGGGCTGGTACCTGTTCCACAACACGCAAACCAACCTGCAACACCGGGGCATCACCTCGGGCTTCGACTTCCTCGACCGCAGTGCCGGCTTCGGTATCGCCCAGCACCTGATCCCCTATGTGGAATCCGACAGTTATGCGCGGGTGTTCGTCATCGGCCTGCTCAATACCCTGTTGGTGACCTTCATCGGCGTCATCCTGGCGACGATACTGGGCTTCATCATCGGTGTAGCGCGCCTGTCACCGAACTGGATGATCAGCAAACTGGCAACCGTGTATGTGGAAACCTTCCGCAACATTCCGCCGTTGCTGCAGATTCTGTTCTGGTACTTCGCCGTGTTCCTGACCCTGCCGGGACCGCGGGGCAGCATCAACATCGACGACATGTTCTTCATCAGCAACCGCGGCCTGAACATGCCGGGTGCGTCGATGGCCGACGGTTTCTGGCCATTCGTGGTGGCCCTGGCAGTAGCGATTGTCGCGATCGTGCTGATGGTGCGCTTTGCCAACAAGCGCTTCGACGAGACCGGCGTGCCGTTCCACAAATTCTGGGTGGGCCTGGCGCTGTTCATCGCCATCCCAGGGCTGAGCGTGTTGCTGTTCGGCAGCCCGGTCAGCTGGGAAGTGCCGCAGCTCAAAGGCTTCAACTTTGTCGGTGGCTGGGTGCTGATCCCCGAGTTGCTGGCGCTGACCCTGGCGCTGACTATCTATACGGCAGCCTTCATCGCCGAGATCGTGCGCTCCGGTATCCGTTCGGTCAGCCATGGCCAGACCGAAGCGGCGCGCTCGCTGGGCCTGCGCGAGGGCCCGACCCTGCGCAAGGTGATCATTCCCCAGGCACTGCGGGTG
Organism: Pseudomonas sp. NBRC 111139; assembly: GCF_001753955.1. Lineage (NCBI taxonomy): Bacteria > Pseudomonadati > Pseudomonadota > Gammaproteobacteria > Pseudomonadales > Pseudomonadaceae > Pseudomonas > Pseudomonas sp. NBRC 111139. The sequence continues at coordinate 44,343 of NZ_BCBP01000018.1, read as the reverse complement.
ATCATTCCGCCGCTGACCAGCCAATACCTCAACCTGGCGAAGAACTCTTCGCTGGCGGCCGGTATCGGCTACCCGGAGATGGTCTCGCTGTTCGCCGGCACCGTGCTCAATCAGACCGGCCAGGCCATCGAGGTGATCGCCATCACCATGAGTGTCTATCTCGCCATCAGCATCAGCATTTCGCTGCTGATGAACTGGTACAACAAGCGCATTGCGCTGATCGAGCGGTGAGGATACGCCCGTGAATGCCCATGTTTTCAAACCCGATATGCCGCCACCGGTGAAAACCGTCGGCGTGCTCGCATGGATGCGTGCCAATCTGTTCTCCAGCTGGCTCAACACGCTGTTGACCCTGTTCGCCCTCTACCTGGTGTGGCTGATCGTACCGCCGTTGCTGCAGTGGGCGTTGATCGATGCCAACTGGGTCGGCACCACGCGCGCCGATTGCACCAAGGACGGCGCCTGCTGGGTGTTCGTGCAGCAGCGCTTTGGCCAGTTCATGTACGGCTATTACCCGACTGAGCTGCGCTGGCGTGTGGACCTGACCGTGTGGCTTGCCGTGCTCGGCGCCGCGCCGTTGTTCATCAAGCGTTTCCCGCGCAAAGCCTTCTATGGCCTGGGCTTCCTGGTGCTGTACCCGGTACTGGCCTATACCCTGCTGCACGGTGGGTACCTGGGCCTGGAAAGCGTACCGACCAGCCAGTGGGGCGGGTTGATGCTGACCCTGGTGATCGCCACCGTGGGCATCGTCGGCGCCTTGCCGCTGGGCATCCTGCTGGCACTGGGCCGGCGTTCGAGGATGCCGGCCGTGAAGGTGGTGTGCGTGACCTTCATCGAGTTCTGGCGGGGCGTACCGCTGATCACCGTGCTGTTCATGTCGTCGGTGATGCTGCCGTTGTTCCTGCCAGAAGGCATGAGCTTCGACAAGCTGCTGCGGGCGATGATTGGTGTGATCCTGTTCCAGTCGGCGTACATCGCCGAGGTGGTGCGCGGCGGCCTGCAGGCCATCCCCAAGGGCCAGTACGAAGCCGCCGCGGCCATGGGCCTTGGCTACTGGCGCTCGATGGGGCTGGTGATCTTGCCGCAGGCGCTGAAGCTTGTGATCCCCGGCATCGTCAACACCTTCATTGCCCTGTTCAAGGACACCAGCCTGGTGATCATCATCGGCCTGTTCGACCTGCTCAACAGCGTCAAGCAAGCAGCCGCAGACCCCGCCTGGTTGGGCATGGCCACCGAGGGCTACGTGTTCGCCGCCCTGGTGTTCTGGATTTTCTGTTTCGGTATGTCCCGCTACTCCATGCATCTGGAGCGCAAGCTGGACACTGGCCACAAGCGTTAGGAGTTTCGAAATGAGTGAAGCGATCAAGCAGCCTGCTGGCCCCGAAGGCATCATCCAGATGCAGGGTGTGAACAAGTGGTACGGCCAGTTTCATGTGCTCAAGGACATCAACCTGAACGTGCGCCAGGGCGAGCGTATCGTGCTGTGCGGGCCGTCCGGCTCGGGCAAGTCCACCACCATCCGCTGCCTTAACCGCCTGGAAGAGCATCAACAAGGGCGCATCGTGGTCGATGGCGTGGAGCTGACCAACGACCTCAAGCAGATCGAGGCCATCCGTCGCGAGGTGGGCATGGTGTTCCAGCACTTCAACCTGTTCCCGCACCTGAGCATCCTGGAGAACTGCACCCTGGCGCCGATGTGGGTGCGCAAGATGCCACGGCGCAAGGCCGAGGAAATTGCCATGCACTACCTGGAGCGTGTGCGGATTCCGGAGCAGGCACACAAGTACCCTGGTCAGTTGTCTGGCGGCCAGCAGCAGCGTGTGGCCATTGCCCGCGCGTTGTGCATGAAGCCCAAGATCATGCTGTTCGACGAACCGACCTCGGCACTGGACCCGGAAATGGTCAAGGAAGTGCTCGATACCATGGTGGGCCTGGCCGAGGATGGCATGACCATGCTCTGCGTGACCCACGAAATGGGCTTTGCCCGTACCGTGGCGAACCGGGTTATCTTCATGGACAAGGGCGAGATTGTGGAGCAGGCCGCGCCGGATGACTTCTTCGACCGGCCGCGCAGTGACCGGACCAAGTTGTTCCTCAGCCAGATCCTGCATTGATGCAGTAGCGGCAGCAGACTCGGCCAACTGTGGAGCGGCCTTGTGTCGCGATGGGCCGCAAAGCGGCCCCGGGCATATGCCCTGCGAAGCTGAAATTTTGGGGCCGCTAGGCGGCCCATCGCGACGCAAGGCCGCTCCCACAGGGTTGCGGAACGGCTTAAGGCCTCACCTTACTTTTCTTCTTGCGTTACAGCCGGCGCCGGCGGCGGCCGCAGCCCCACCTCGGCGATCAGCTTCAATTGCTGACCGTTGCGCATCACCTCGATGGTGATCTTCTCGTTGGGCTTGATCCGCGCTACCTGGTTCATCGACTTGCGCCCGTCGCCGGCCGGCTCGCCATTGATGCTCAGGATCACGTCACCCAGTTGCAGCCCGGCCTTGGCCGCTGGCCCTTCGCGGAAGATACCCGCCACCACGATGCCTGGGCGGTCCTTCATGCCGAACGACTCTGCCAGCTCCTGGCTCAGTGGCTGTACTTCGATACCCAGCCATCCACGGATCACCTGGCCGTGTTCGACGATCGACTTCATCACCTCCAGTGCCAGTTTTACCGGGATGGCGAAGCCGATGCCCTGCGAGCCACCGGACTTGGAGAAGATCGCGGTATTGATGCCGATCAGGTTGCCATTGGCATCCACCAGCGCGCCACCGGAGTTGCCCGGGTTGATCGCCGCGTCGGTCTGGATGAAGTCTTCGTAGTTGTTCAGCCCCAGCTGGTTGCGGCCAGTGGCGCTGATGATGCCCATGGTCACCGTCTGGCCGACGCCGAACGGGTTGCCGATGGCCAGCGACACGTCGCCGATGTGAATGGTGTCGGAACGGCCGATGGTGATCGCCGGCAGGTTCTTCAAGTCGATCTTCAGCACCGCCAGGTCGGTTTCCGGGTCGCTGCCGATCACGCGGGCCAGGGTTTCGCGGCCATCCTTCAGGGCTACGACGATCTGGTCGGCGCCGCTGGTGACATGGTTGTTGGTCAGCAGGTAGCCCTCTGGGCTCATGATTACCGCCGAACCCAGGCTTGATTCCCAGCGGCGCTGTTTGGGCAGGTTATCGCCGAAGAAGCGGCGGAACTGCGGGTCTTCGAACAGCGGGTGGGCGCTTTTGTTCACCACCTTGGTGGTGTACAGGTTGGCCACCGCCGGGGCGGCCAGGGTCACGGCGTCGGCGTACGACACCGGGCCTTGCATGATCCGCGTGGTCTGTGGCGCTTGCTGCAGGTTGACGTCCTGGCTGGGCAGCCCGACCCATTGCGGAAAACGCTGGATGATCAGCATGGCGATCAATATGCCGGTAAGCAGGGGCCAGCCGAAGTAACGCAAAGCCTTGAACATGAACGAATCCTGAAAAGAGCAGGGGCCAGCGGCCTGGCAGTAGGGCATGAGCGCGCGCGATCATACACCGGTTCCCCCAGTGACAGCGACGGCCCATAATGGCCGGCATTATACGGGCGTTCATCAGGCGTTGCGCCCGAGAAAAGCGCAGTTTTCGAGGAGATTTTCATGGCCGTCGCTCTAACCACCCTGGTCGAGGAAGCCGAGCGTTACCTGGGCAGCGCGAAGATCCAGGATTATTGCCCAAATGGCCTGCAGGTCGAAGGCCGGCCGCAGGTCAGCCGTATTGTCAGTGGTGTTACCGCCAGCCAGGAATTGCTGGATGCCGCGGTCGAGGCCGAGGCCGATCTGGTGCTGGTGCACCATGGTTATTTCTGGAAGGGCGAGAACCCGTGCATCACAGGCATTCGCCAGCGTCGCCTGAAGACCCTGCTGAATAACGACATCAGCCTGTTGGCGTTCCACCTGCCCTTGGACGTGCACCCGGAAGTGGGCAACAACGTGCAGCTGGCGCGGCAACTGGAGATCACTGTCGAAGGGCCGCTTGATCCAGAAAACCCCAAGGTGGTCGGCTTGGTCGGTTCGCTGGCCGAATCCATGACTGCGCGCGATTTTGCCCGGAGGGTGCAAGAGGTGCTGGGGCGTGAGCCGTTGCTGGTCGAAGGCAACGAAGTGATCCGCCGGGTGGGCTGGTGCACCGGCGGCGGGCAGGGCTATATCGACACGGCGATTGCCGCCGGGGTCGACCTGTACCTGACTGGCGAGGCGTCCGAGCAGACCTACCACAGTGCTCGCGAGAATGGCGTCAGCTTCATTGCGGCCGGGCACCATGCCACTGAACGCTACGGGGTGCAGGCGTTGGGCGATTACCTGGCACGACGGTTTGCCGTGGAGCACTTGTTCATCGATTGCCCGAATCCCATCTGAAGGCGGTGTCGGCCTCTTCGCGGGTGAACCCGCTCTTACGCGCGGGTCTCGTAGGAGCGGGTTCACCTGCGAAGAGGCCGGTCCTGCCAGCCCAAACCCCCAGTCATATCGTTAGACTTTTTCGATCTAGCCAGCCTCCTAAATAGAAGCAGCCGCTGTGATAAAGTGGCTCGCTCGAACACGGCCCGCAGGCCGTCCATAAGATCGTTTTTCGTGAGTAGCCATGGTCGACAAACTGACGCACTTGAAACAGCTGGAGGCGGAGAGCATCCACATCATCCGCGAGGTGGCCGCCGAGTTCGACAACCCGGTGATGCTGTACTCGATCGGCAAGGACTCCGCCGTGATGCTGCACCTGGCGCGCAAGGCCTTCTTCCCGGGCAAGCTGCCGTTCCCGGTGATGCACGTCGACACCCAGTGGAAATTCCAGGAGATGTACAGCTTCCGCGACAAGATGGTCGAGGAAATGGGCCTGGAGCTGATCACCCACGTCAACCCTGAGGGTGTGGCGCAAGGCATCAACCCGTTCACCCATGGCAGTTCCAAGCACACCGACATCATGAAGACCCAGGGCCTGAAGCAGGCGCTGGACAAGCATGGTTTCGACGCTGCCTTCGGTGGTGCGCGCCGCGACGAAGAGAAGTCGCGGGCCAAGGAACGTGTGTACTCGTTCCGTGACAGCAAGCACCGCTGGGACCCGAAGAACCAGCGCCCCGAGCTGTGGAACGTGTACAACGGCAAGGTCAACAAGGGCGAGTCGATCCGCGTCTTCCCGCTGTCGAACTGGACCGAACTGGACATCTGGCAGTACATCTACCTTGAAGGCATCCCGATCGTGCCGCTGTACTTCGCCGCCGAGCGTGAAGTCATCGAGAAGAACGGCACCCTGATCATGATCGACGACGAGCGCATCCTCGAGCACCTCTCCGAGGAAGAGAAAGCCCGCATCGTCAAGAAGAAGGTGCGTTTCCGTACCCTCGGCTGCTACCCGCTGACGGGCGCTGTCGAGTCGGAAGCCGAGACGCTCACCGACATCATTCAGGAAATGCTCCTGACGCGCACTTCCGAGCGCCAGGGCCGGGTCATCGACCACGATGGCGCCGGTTCCATGGAAGACAAAAAACGTCAGGGCTACTTCTAATTTTCAGGGTTACTCCATGTCGCACCAATCCGATTTGATCAGCGAAGATATCCTCGCTTATCTGGCTCAGCACGAGCGTAAAGAACTGCTGCGTTTCCTCACCTGCGGCAACGTGGATGACGGCAAGAGCACCCTGATCGGGCGCCTGCTGCACGACTCCAAGATGATCTACGAGGACCACCTCGAGGCCATCACCCGTGATTCGAAGAAAGTCGGCACCACCGGCGAAGAAGTCGACCTGGCGCTGCTGGTAGATGGCCTGCAGGCCGAGCGCGAGCAGGGCATCACCATCGATGTCGCCTACCGCTACTTCTCCACCGCCAAGCGCAAGTTCATCATCGCCGACACCCCGGGCCATGAGCAGTACACCCGCAACATGGCCACCGGTGCGTCCACCTGCGACCTGGCGATCATCCTGGTCGATGCCCGCTACGGCGTGCAGACCCAGACCCGCCGCCACAGCTACATCGCGTCGTTGCTGGGTATCAAGCACATCGTGGTCGCGGTCAACAAGATGGACCTGAAGGGCTTCGATGAAGGCGTCTTCGAGTCGATCAAGGCCGACTACCTGAAGTTTGCCGAAGCCATCAACCTGACCCCGAGCAGCCTGCACTTCGTGCCGATGTCGGCGCTCAAGGGTGACAACGTGGTCAACCACAGCGAGCAATCGCCGTGGTACGCCGGCCCGACGCTGATGGAAATCCTCGAAACCGTCGAGGTTTCGGCCGACCGCAACTTCACCGACCTGCGTTTCCCGGTGCAGTACGTCAACCGTCCCAACCTGAACTTCCGCGGCTTCGCGGGCACCATCGCCAGTGGCGTGGTGCACAAAGGTGACGAGATTGTCGTGCTGCCGTCGGGCAAGAGCAGCCGGGTCAAGTCCATCGTCACCTACGAAGGTGAACTGGAAAACGCTGGCCCAGGCCAGGCCGTGACCCTGACCATGGAAGACGAGATCGACATCTCCCGTGGTGACCTGCTGGTACATGCCGACAACGTCCCGCCGGTCACCGACCAGTTCGACGCCATGCTGGTGTGGATGGCCGAGGAGCCGATGCTCCCGGGCAAGAAATACGACATCAAGCGTGCCACCAGCTACGTGCCAGGTTCGATTGCCAGCATCACCCACAAGGTCGATGTGAACACCCTGGAGCAGGGCGCTGCCAGCGCGCTGCAGCTGAACGAGATCGGCCGCGTCAAGGTAGCCCTGGACACCTCGATCGCCCTCGACGGTTACGACAGCAACCGCACCACCGGTGCGTTCATCGTCATCGACCGCCTGACCAACGGCACCGTTGGCGCCGGCATGATCATCGCCCCGCCCGTGTTGCCACACGGCAGCACCGGCCATCATGGCAAGCAGGCCCACGTGTCCACCGAAGAGCGCGCCCTTCGCTTCGGCCAGCAGCCAGCCACCGTGCTGTTCAGCGGCCTGTCGGGTGCTGGCAAGAGCACCTTGGCCTATGCCGTGGAGCGCAAGCTGTTCGACATGGGCCGTGCGGTGTACGTGCTCGATGGCCAGAACCTGCGTCACGACCTGAACAAGGGCCTGCCACAGGACCGCGCTGGTCGTACCGAGAACTGGCGCCGCGCCGCCCACGTGGCGCGCCAGTTCAACGAGGCCGGCATGCTCACCCTGGCTGCGTTTGTGGCCCCGGATGCCGAAGGCCGCGAACAGGCCAAGGCGCTGATCGGCAAGGAACGCCTGGTGACCGTTTACGTCCAGGCCTCGCCGCTGGTTTGCCGCGAGCGTGACCCGCAAGGCCTGTACGCTGCCGGTGGCGACAACATCCCGGGTGAGAGCTTCCCGTTCGATGTGCCATTGGATGCTGATCTTGTGATCGACACCCAGGCCACCAGCGTGGACGAGGGCGTGAAACAGGTGCTGGACGTGCTGCGTCAGCGTGGCGCGATCTAAGCGCTAGCCTGCAAGGAAAACCCCGCTTCGGCGGGGTTTTTTGTCTCGCGTTCAGGATCCTTCTCAATACTCGGAAAGATCCGTCTCAGATATGTTTCTCCGACACCGGTATCACCCGTCTTTCCTTCACCGCTTTGTACGAAAAGCTCGAATAGATCTCCTTCACCCCCGGCAACCGCTGCAGCACTTCCCGGGTAAATTCGCCAAACGACTCCAGGTCCCGTGCCAGGATCTCCAGCAGAAAGTCATAGCGGCCGGAGATGTTGTGGCAGGCGACGATCTCGGGGATTTCCATCAGGCGCTGTTCGAACGCCAGCGCCATGTCCTTGGTGTGCGAGTCCATCATGATGCTGACGAACGCGGTCACGCCAAACCCCAGCGACTTGGGCGAGAGGATGGCCTGGTAGCCGGTGATGTAGCCGTTTTCCTCCAGTAACTTGACCCGTCGCCAGCAGGGCGAGGTGGTCAGTGCCACCTGGTCGGCGAGTTCGGCAACGGTGAGACGGGCATTGTCCTGCAAGGCGGCGAGCAGGGCGCGGTCGGTGCGGTCGAGGCTTGAAGGCATTTTTTGCCCTCCTGGTCCGTTGATTATTGTTTTTGTTCCAGCAAGCACGTGTATGCGTAGGCTATTTTGGAAAAAATCGGGCAGCTCGGTGGCATAAGCTTATAGCAAACCACAAGAGGCTGTTGCCATGCGCGACTCCCACCACAACACCGGTTTTTCCACGCGGGCCATTCATCATGGCTATGACCCGCTTTCCCATGGTGGCGCCCTGGTGCCACCGGTGTACCAGACGGCTACCTATGCCTTTCCCACTGTCGAGTACGGTGCTGCCTGCTTCGCCGGGGAGGAGCCTGGGCATTTCTACAGCCGCATTTCCAACCCCACGCTGGCCTTGCTGGAGCAGCGCATGGCTTCGCTGGAGGGCGGTGAAGCGGGGTTGGCGTTGGCCTCGGGGATGGGCGCCATTACCTCAACCCTCTGGACCCTGCTAAGGCCTGGGGATGAGCTGATTGTCGGACGCACCTTGTATGGCTGTACCTTCGCTTTTCTGCACCACGGTATTGGTGAGTTCGGGGTGAAAGTTCGCCATGTCGATCTCAACGATGCCAAGGCCCTGAAAGCGGCGATCAGCAGCAAAACACGGATGATCTACTTCGAAACACCGGCCAACCCCAACATGCAGCTTGTGGATATTGCGGCGGTTGTGGAGGCAGTGCGGGGGTATGATGTGCATGTGGTGGTCGATAACACCTACTGTACGCCGTACCTGCAGCGGCCACTGGAGCTGGGGGCGGACCTGGTGGTGCACTCGGCAACCAAGTACCTCAGTGGGCATGGCGATATCACTGCCGGGTTGGTGGTGGGGTGCAAGGCGTTGGTAGACCGTATCCGCCTGGAAGGGCTGAAGGATATGACCGGCGCGGTGCTGTCACCGCATGACGCGGCGTTGCTGATGCGCGGTATCAAGACCCTGGCCCTGCGCATGGACCGGCATTGCGCCAATGCCCAGCAGGTGGCCGAGTTTCTCGCTCGGCAGCCGCAGGTGGAATTGATTCATTACCCGGGGCTACCGTCTTTTGCCCAGTACGCGTTGGCCCAGCGACAGATGCGTTTGCCTGGGGGGATGATTGCGTTTGAGCTCAAGGGTGGCATTGAGGCGGGGCGGCGCTTCATGAATGCGCTGCAGCTCTTTGCCCGGGCGGTGAGCCTGGGGGATGCCGAGTCGCTGGCGCAGCATCCGGCGAGCATGACGCATTCCAGCTATACGCCGCAGGAGCGGGCGCATCACGGGATATCGGAGGGGTTGGTGCGTCTGTCGGTGGGGCTGGAGGATGTGGAGGACCTGCTGGCAGATGTCGAACAGGCATTGCAGGCCTGCTGTTAGGTTGCCTGCACTGGCCCCTTCGCGGGCACGCCCGCACAGGTTCAGCGCACGCTCTGAAGCCCGCGCGGCCCCTGTAGGCGCGGGTTCACCCGCGAAGAGGCCGGCATAGGCAGCATCCACAAAAAAGGCCTCTTGCGAGGCCTTTTGCATGTTCAGCAGATCAACGCTTGAGCCCGTAGCTCTCATCCAGCATGCCCGGCGAGTTAGGCACTTTCGGCGCATAGTCGCGCGGCACCTCGGCGGTGTCTTTAGGTGGGGTCAGGCGGTCACGCGGGCCTTGCGGTGCATCGGAGTGCAGCGCAGCCAGCAGGCGTTGGCGGGTGACGTCATCGAGGGCCAGGCTGTTGGCGCCTTCAGCCAGGTGATCCTGTACGTCCTGATAGCTCTGGGTCAGTTTCTTGACCAGCATGGCGGTGCTGTTGAAGTGGGTGACCACTTCGTTCTGGTAGCTGTCGAAGCGCTTCTGGATGTCATCCAGTTGACGCTGGGTGTTGCTCGGGGCCGCATTGGGCAGCAGGCGGGCAACAATGAAACCGACTGCCACACCGATGACCAGGGCCAGGGTTGGCAACAACCAAACAAGGAGCGAGAGTTCCACGAGTCCTTCCTCTATAAACGGCTTTGCTTTACGTTAACGGCTCAGACCTGCGCTGTATACCGCGAGCGATCGCAAATCAGAACAGAATTTCACACCTAGACGAATCGACCCTTCTCGAGGTCACGGAGTAGTGCCTTGCTTGTCCGCGAAACCCCCTTGTTCATCGATGGCCCCAGCGGCCAGCTGGAAGCGTTGTACCTGGACGTGGCGCAAGCCCGTGGCGCGGTGCTGATCTGCCACCCTAACCCGGTCCAGGGCGGCACCATGCTCAACAAGGTGGTCTCGACCCTGCAGCGCACTGCACGTGATGCCGGTTATGTGACCCTGCGTTTCAACTACCGTGGCGTCGGCCAGAGCGCCGGCAGCCACGACATGGGCGCTGGCGAAGTGGCCGATGCCGAGGCCGCTGCAGCATGGCTGCGTGCCAGGCACCCCGGGCTACCGCTGGTGCTGATGGGCTTTTCGTTCGGTGGTTTCGTTGCCACCAGCCTGGCCGGGCGCCTTGAAACGGCAGGCGTCGAGTTGCAGCACCTGTTCATGATCGCCCCGGCGGTCATGCGCCTGACCGCCGAATTCCCGCTGCCGCAGCGCTGTCCGCTCACCGTGGTGCAGCCGGACGCCGATGAAGTCGTCGCGCCGCAGCTGGTTTACGAATGGTCCGACAGCCTGTCGCGTCCCCATGAGCTGCTGAAAGTGGCAGAATGCGGACACTTCTTCCATGGCAAGCTGACCGATCTGAAGGATCTGCTGCTGCCGCGCCTTTCGAACTGAGCCAAGCCTGAATAAGCGAACACCCATGACCACGCGCATTCTTACCGGTATCACCACCACCGGCACTCCGCACCTGGGCAACTACGCCGGCGCCATCCGCCCGGCGATCCGTGCCAGCCAGCAGCCCGGTGTCGACTCGTTCTACTTCCTGGCCGACTACCACGCCCTGATCAAGTGCGACGACCCGCTGCGCATCCAGCGCTCGCGCCTGGAAATCGCCGCCACCTGGCTGGCCGGTGGCCTGGACCCGGACAAGGTGACCTTCTATCGCCAGTCCGACATCCCGGAAATCCCCGAGCTGACCTGGCTGCTGACCTGCGTTGCTGCCAAAGGCCTGCTGAACCGTGCGCATGCCTACAAGGCCTCGGTGGACAAGAACGTCGAGAACGGCGAAGACCCGGACGCCGGCGTGACCATGGGCCTGTTCAGCTACCCGGTGCTGATGGCTGCCGATATCCTGATGTTCAACGCCAACAAGGTGCCGGTCGGTCGTGACCAGATCCAGCACGTGGAAATGGCCCGCGATATCGGTCAGCGCTTCAACCATCTGTTCGGTCAAGGCAAGGACTTCTTCGCCTTGCCGGAGGCTGTGATCGAAGAAAGCGTGGCGACCCTGCCGGGCCTGGACGGGCGCAAGATGTCCAAGAGCTATGACAACACCATCCCGTTGTTCACCAGCGCCAAGGACATGAAAGACGCCATCTCGCGCATCGTCACCGATTCGCGCGCGCCGGGTGAGGCGAAAGACCCGGACAACGCGCACCTGTTCACCCTGTACCAGGCCTTCTCGACGCCTGAGCAGTGCGCCGGTTTCCGCGAAGAGCTGCTGCAGGGCCTGGGCTGGGGCGATGCCAAACAGCGCCTGTTCCAGCTGCTGGACGGCCAACTGGCCGAGAAGCGCGAGTACTATCACCAGCTGATCGCCCGGCCGGCGGACCTGGAAGACATCCTGCTGGCCGGCGCTGCCAAGGCCCGCAAGATCGCCACGCCGTTCCTCGAGCAGCTGCGCGAGGCCGTTGGCCTGCGTTCGTTCCGCAGCAGCGTGCAGGCCAGCACCGAGGTGAAGAAGAAGGCTGCCAAGAGCGCACGCTTCGTCAGCTTCCGTGACGAAGACGGCAGCTTCCGTTTCCGCCTGCTGGCCGCCGACGGTGAGCAACTGCTGCTGTCGCGCAGCTTCGCCGACGGCAAGAGTGCGGGCGCCGTGAGCAAGCAGTTGCAGCAGGGTGGCGAGGCCGATGTCCGCATCGAAGGCCTGAGCTTCGGCCTGTGGCTCAATGGCGAGCAGGTTGCCGACGGGCCGCAGTTCGACAGCGCCGAAGCCCGTGATGCTGCCATCGAAGGTCTGCGTGTAGCGCTTCAGCCATTGTAGGAGCGAGTTTACTCGCGAACACCGGCAAGGCCGGTGCCATCCAGCGCATAAGCTATGCTGGATGAGGCATATTGACGCAAGTCTGATTGCCATTAAGCGGGCCTGTCGCTACAGTGACGGCCCGTTTTTTGTTGCCTCGCTAACGAATCATGACTCCCTTAGAACGCTATCAAGCAGATCTGAAACGTCCCGACTTCTTCCATGACGCGGCGCAGGAAACTGCGGTGCGTCACCTCCAGCGCCTGTACGACGACCTGGTGCACGCGCAGAACAACAAGCCGGGCGTGTTCGGCAAGCTGTTCGGCAAGAAGGAGCAGACCCCGGTCAAGGGCCTGTACTTCTGGGGTGGGGTGGGGCGAGGCAAGACCTACCTGGTTGATACCTTCTACGAAGCGCTGCCGTTCAAGCAGAAGATGCGTACGCACTTCCACCGCTTCATGAAGCGTGTGCACGAGGAGATGAAAACCCTCAAGGGCGAGAAGAACCCGCTGACCCTCATTGCCAAGCGCTTCAGCGAAGAAGCCAAGGTGATCTGCTTCGACGAATTCTTCGTGTCGGACATTACCGACGCCATGATCCTCGGCACCTTGATGGAAGAGCTGTTCAAGAATGGCGTGTCGCTGGTGGCCACCTCCAACATCGTGCCGGACGGCCTCTACAAGGACGGCCTGCAGCGTGCACGCTTCCTGCCGGCTATCGCCATGATCAAGCAGTACACCGACGTGGTGAACGTCGATAGCGGGGTCGACTACCGTCTGCGTCACCTGGAGCAGGCTGAACTGTTCCACTTCCCACTCGATGACGCGGCGCACCAGAGCATGCGCGCCAGCTTCAAGGCGCTCACCCCTGAGTGCACCCAGGCGATCGAAAACGACGTGCTGATGATCGAGAACCGCCCGATCAATGCCCTGCGTACTTGCGACGACGTCGCCTGGTTTGACTTCCGCGCCCTGTGCGACGGGCCGCGTAGCCAGAACGACTACATTGAGCTGGGCAAGATCTTCCACGCCGTATTGCTGAGCAACGTGGAGCAGATGGGCGTCACCACCGACGACATCGCCCGTCGTTTCATCAACATGGTGGACGAGTTCTACGATCGCAACGTCAAGCTGATCATCTCGGCCGAGGTGGAGTTGAAGGACCTGTATACCGGTGGGCGTCTGAGCTTCGAGTTCCAGCGTACCCTGAGCCGGTTGCTGGAGATGCAATCGCACGAATTCCTGGCGCGCGCACACAAGCCCTGACGGCAGCGGCAAGCGTCAGGCGACAAGGAAAGTTCAGGGCAATGCGCGATCCGCTCTGGTTTTTCCTTGTCGCTTCAAGCTCGAAACCTGCCGCTCTGGAAGCCTTTCAGGCTTCCTGCATGAACTGCTGCCGATACTGGTTCGGCGACAACTCGGTGTGTTGGCGGAACAGCCGCGCAAAGAAACTGGCATCGTCATACCCCACCTCGTAACTGATGGTCTTGATGCTCTTGCGCGTACTCGACAACAACCCCTTGGCTGTCTCGATGCGTAACCGTTGCAGGTAATGCAGCGGCTTGTCACCCGTTGCGCCCTGGAAGCGACGCATGAAGTTGCGGATGCTCATGCCGTGGTTGCGGGCCACATCCTCGAAGCGGAACTTGTCGGCGAAGTGTTCCTCCAGCCAGTGCTGGATCTGCAGGATGATCAGGTCCTGGTGCAGTTTCTGCCCGCCAAAGCCCATGCGCCCCGGGGTGTAGTTGCGTTGCACTTCGTAGAGGATATCGCGGGACACTGCACGGGCCACGTTGGCACCGCAGAAGCGTTCGATCAGGTAGATGTACAGGTCGCAGGCTGAGGTTGCACCGCCGGCGCAATAGATATTGTCGGCATCGGTCAGGTGCTTGTCCTGGTTCAGGCGAATCTTCGGGAAGCGTTCGGCAAAGCTGTTGAAGAAGCGCCAGTAGGTGGTCGCTTCCTTGCCATCGAGCAGGCCGGATTCGGCCAGCCAGAACACACCACTGGCCTCGGCGCACAGCACCGCGCCACGCGCGTGCTGTTCACGCAGCCACGGCAGCACCTGTGGGTAACGCTGCAGCAAGTTGTCGAAATCATCCCAGTAGGCCGGGAGGATGATCACATCGGCATCGTCCAGGCCGCCGTCAACCGGTAACTGCACATTGCTGAAGCTGTCCACGGGCTGGCTGTCGGGGCTCACCAGGCGGATGTCGAACATGGGCTGCAAGCCCAGGCCCAGCTGCTTGCTATAGCGCAGGCTGGCGAGGTGGAAGAAGTCCTTGGCCTGCATCAAGGTCGAAGCGAACACCTTGTCAATGGCCAGGATGCTGACGCGCCGCAGCGACGCTGAGGGTTGGGTAAACATCATTGTCATTGTTCTTATAGGGTAGAGTGGTCAATCACCGGCTGGATCGTCTTATTTTTTGGCGATTGTGTCTACCCCATGTAACAGCGGCGCGAAGCGGGGCGCAGTGTTTGGCTCAAGGCGCCGGGTTGGGCTGCTCCTGATGAATGGCTTCGATCGCTGTCAGCAGATCGGCGCTCAGGTTCAGTTCAAGGCTGGCCAGGTTGCTGTCCAGCTGCTGCAGGCTGGTGGCACCTATGATGTTGCTGGTCACGAACGGCTGTCGGGTGACGAACGCCAGGGCCATTTGCGCCGGGTCCAGGCCGTGCTCGCGGGCCAGCTGCACGTAGCGGCTGCAGGCCGCCACGGTCTGTGGGTTGGAGTAACGGGCAAAGCGGCTGAACAGGGTCAGGCGTGCATTGTCCGGCCGTGCGCCGTTCTCGTACTTGCCCGAGAGCATGCCGAAGGCAAGCGGCGAATAGGCCAGCAGGCCACACTGCTCGCGTATGGCCACTTCTGCCAGGCCCACCTCGAAGCTGCGGTTGAGCAGGTTGTACGGGTTCTGAATCGATACCGCCCGTGGCCAGCCCCGGCTCTCGGCCAGCTGCAGGAACTTCATGGTGCCCCACGGCGTTTCGTTGGACAGGCCGATGTGGCGGATCTTGCCCGCACGCACCTGCTCGTCGAGCACTTCGAGGGTTTCTTCCAGTGGGGTGAAGTGATCCTGCGGCAGGTGCTGGTAGCCCAGCTTGCCGAAGAAGTTGGTGCTGCGCTCTGGCCAGTGCAACTGGTACAGGTCGATGCGGTCGGTCTGCAGGCGCTTGAGGCTTTCGTCCAGTGCCGCGACGATGTGCTGACGGTTGTGCTTGAGCTGCCCGTCGCGGATATGGCTGATGCCGTTGCCCGGGCCTGCAACCTTGCTGGCCAGGATCCACGCGTCGCGGTCGCCATGGTCACGGAACCAGTTGCCGATGATGCGCTCGGTGGCAGCGTAGGTCTCCGGGCGGGGAGGGACCGGGTACATCTCGGCGGTGTCGATGAAGTTGACCCCGGCGGCCTTGGCCCGGGCAATCTGTTCGTAGGCCTCGGCCTGGATGTTCTGCTCGCCCCAGGTCATGGTGCCCAGGCACAGGGCGCTGACGTTGAGGTCGGTACGGCCAAGCTGGCGGTATTCCATCGGTTAGTCACTCCTTGGCAATAGAAGCCAATCAAAGCAGGTTGAAATTTTTCGCGCAATCTGGATAATTCAGCCCCTCTCCGCGTGGCGGAAGTGATGCACCATCACGCAGGAAGAACCCCGTCGAACATTGGCGTGCCCGACCCGAGCCCCCAAAAGCGTCTGTGTTCGGCTGCGCGCTTGCCCTTGGCAAGCTGTGCACTATCCAGTAAGATTCGCCGTCTATTTTTCGCTGGGCGGCCTCTGAGGCTTTAGAGAATGAAAACTTTTACTGCTAAACCGGAAACAGTAAAGCGCGAGTGGTTCGTAGTCGACGCCGCTGGCCAGACCCTGGGTCGTCTGGCTACCGAAATCGCTACCCGTCTGCGTGGCAAACACAAACCAGAATACACCCCTCACGTTGACACCGGCGACTACATCGTCGTTATCAACGCCGAGCAGGTTCGTGTGACTGGTGCCAAGTCTTCCGACAAAATGTACTACTCCCACTCCGGTTTCCCAGGCGGTATCAAGGAAATCAACTTCGAGAAGTTGATCGCCAAGGCCCCTGAGCGTGTTATCGAAACTGCGGTCAAAGGCATGCTGCCTAAGAACCCGCTGGGTCGCGACATGTACCGCAAGCTGAAAGTGTACGCGGGTGCTGCTCACCCACACACTGCTCAGCAGCCTCAAGAACTGAAGATCTAACGGGATAGTTCATTATGTCGGCGACTCAAAATTACGGCACTGGCCGTCGCAAGACCGCAACCGCTCGCGTATTCCTGCGTCCGGGTACTGGTAACATTTCCATCAACAACCGTTCTCTGGACGTGTTCTTCGGTCGCGAAACCGCTCGCATGGTTGTTCGCCAGCCGCTCGAGCTGACTGAATCCGTTGAGAAATTCGACATCTACGTCACCGTTTCCGGTGGTGGTGTCAGCGGTCAGGCCGGTGCGATCCGTCACGGTATCACCCGCGCTCTGATGGAATACGACGAAACCCTGCGTGGCGCTCTGCGTCGTGCTGGCTACGTCACCCGCGACGCTCGTGAAGTTGAGCGTAAGAAAGTGGGTCTGCGTAAAGCGCGTAAGCGTCCTCAGTACTCCAAGCGTTAATACCGCTTCGGCAGTCGAAAAAAGCCCGGTTCCTTGGAACCGGGCTTTTTTTTTAGCCTTGAACTAACCTGTCAGCAGTCAGTGGCCGCTTGTCGCATAGACGTAGATCAAGCAAAGCGTGGGTTGTCGCCCTTGCCGGGGTAATCACCTTGTCAGTGTGTGGATTTGTTTCTTACCATGGCGGCCAATTTTTAGTGCCATTGACACAACCTAAGTACAGGCCAGGTCCAACTGGCCAAGCAAGCTGATGGGAGAGGACTGAATGAGCAATGACGGCGTCAACGCAGGCCGGCGCCGCTTCCTCGTAGCCGCGACATCCGTGGTCGGGGCGGCGGGGGCAGTGGGGGCTGCGGTACCGTTCGTGGGGTCATGGTTTCCCAGTGCCAAGGCGAAAGCCGCGGGTGCACCGGTGAAGGTCAACATCGCCAAGGTCGAGGCGGGGCAGCAGATGGTGGCCGAGTGGCGTGGCCAGCCCGTATTCATTGTGCGGCGAACGGAGGAAATCCTTGGCAATCTGAAAAAAATCACGGGTGACCTGTCCGACCCCGAGTCCAAGGCCTCGGTACAGCCAGCGTACGTCGACCCTGAGGTTCGCTCGATCAAGCCGGAAATTCTTATTCTCGTCGGCCTGTGCACGCACCTGGGCTGCTCGCCCACCTTCCGACCAGAGGTGGCGCCCGCCGACCTTGGGCCGAAGTGGGTAGGTGGTTACTTCTGCCCATGCCACGGCTCTCACTATGACCTGGCTGGCCGTGTCTACAAGTCCCAGCCAGCGCCTCTCAACCTGCCCGTGCCACCGCACTCTTATGAGTCGGACGAGATCATCGTCATTGGCGTCGACCAGGAGAACGCATGATGAGCAAGTTCATGGACTGGATTGATGCTCGCTTCCCCGCCACCAAGATGTGGGAAGACCACCTCAGCAAGTATTACGCACCCAAGAACTTCAACTTCCTGTACTTCTTCGGCTCCCTGGCATTGCTGGTGCTGGTCAACCAGATCGTGACCGGCGTGTGGCTGACCATGAGCTTCACGCCCTCGGCGGAAGAGGCGTTTGCCTCGGTCGAGTACATCATGCGCGACGTGGAATACGGCTGGATTCTGCGCTACCTGCACTCCACGGGGGCGTCAGCGTTCTTCATCGTGGTCTACCTGCACATGTTCCGCGGCCTGCTCTATGGCTCCTATCAGAAGCCACGCGAGCTGGTCTGGCTGTTCGGCATGCTGATCTATCTGGCGCTGATGGCTGAAGCGTTCATGGGCTACCTGCTGCCATGGGGGCAGATGTCGTACTGGGGCGCCCAGGTGATCATCTCGCTGTTCGGTGCCATCCCGGTGATCGGTGATGACCTTACCCAGTGGATCCGTGGTGACTACCTGATCTCGGGCATCACCCTGAACCGCTTCTTCGCCCTGCATGTGGTTGCCCTGCCAATCGTGATTCTTGGCCTGGTGGTACTGCACATCCTCGCCTTGCACGAAGTGGGTTCGAACAACCCTGATGGCGTCGACATCAAGAAGAAAAAGGACGAAAACGGTATTCCGCTGGATGGTATTCCGTTCCACCCGTACTACACCGTCAAAGACATTGTCGGCGTGGTGGTGTTCCTGTTCGTGTTCTGCGCTGTGGTGTTCTTCTTCCCTGAAATGGGCGGTTACTTCCTCGAGAAACCTAACTTCGAGCAGGCCAACGCCTTCAAGACCCCAGAGCACATCGCGCCGGTGTGGTACTTCACACCGTTCTACGCAATCCTGCGTGCGGTGCCTGACAAGCTGATGGGCGTCATTGCCATGGGGGCGGCCATCGCCGTGCTGTTCGTACTGCCCTGGCTCGACCGCAGCCCAGTGCGTTCCATGCGTTACAAGGGCTGGATCAGCAAGGTCTTCCTGCTGGTGTTCTGCGTGGCCTTCGTCATCCTCGGCGTGCTGGGCGTACTGGCACCGACACCTGGGCGTACCTTGTTGTCGCAGGTATGCACGGTGCTGTACTTCGCCTACTTCCTGCTGATGCCGTTCTACACAAGGCTTGAGAAGACCAAACCGGTTCCGGAAAGGGTGACTGGCTGATGAAAAAGTTGATTGCAGTATTTTTGCTGGCAGTGATGCCTGCCTTTTCCTTCGCTGCCGAAACTGGCCTGGAGCTGGACAAGGTCGATATCGATCTGACTGACAAGGCCGCCATGCAGGACGGTGCGCGTACCTTCGCCAACTATTGCATGGGGTGTCACAGTGCCAAGTTCCAGCGTTACGAGCGGGTGGCTGATGACCTGGGTATCCCGCATGAATTGATGCTCGAGAAGCTGGTGTTCACGGGCGCCAAGATTGGTGACCACATGCAGATCGGCATGAAGCCCAGCGACGCCAAGACCTGGTTTGGTGCCGCGCCGCCCGACCTGACCTTGGTCGCCCGCGTGCGCGGTACCGATTGGCTTTACACCTACCTGCGCAGCTTCTATGAGGACCCATCGCGCCCTTACGGGGTGAACAACAAGGTGTTCCCGAACGTCGGCATGCCTAACGTGCTGGTGGGTCTGCAAGGTAACCAGGTGGTGGGTTGCAAGCAGGTGCAGACGGTGGTCGAGGGCAAGAAGCAATTCGACCCGTTGACCGGCAGCCCGTTGACCCATGAAGCTTGCGATCAGCTGACCATTACGCCGAATTCCGGTACCCTGACGACCGAGCAGTTCGACGAGAAGGTCAAGAACCTTGTGACCTTCCTGGCCTATTCGGCCAACCCAGTCAAACTGGAAAGCCAGCGCATCGGCACCTATGTGTTGCTGTACCTGGCTTTCTTCTTCGTATTCGCCTACTTGCTCAAGCGTGAATACTGGAAGGACGTGCACTGATCACGCAGTAGTTTCTGGTTGTTGAACGCGCCCGGGGTGGCCTAGCAGTATTGCCAGGCCACCCCGGGCGCGTTTTCATTTAAAGTTGCACAAGCATCCGTGCGAGGAGCCGCTACATGGGCGCAACCAACAGGTTAGCCTGCTATTCCGATCCCGCTGATCACTATTCTCATCGGGTGCGCCTGGTTCTGGCCGAGAAGGGCGTCAGCGTGCAGTTGATCGATGTCGATCCCGCCCGCCTGCCGCCGAAGCTGGCCGAGGTCAACCCTTATGGCAGCGTGCCGACCTTGGTCGACCGTGACCTGGCGTTGTATGAATCGACCGTGGTGATGGAATACCTCGAGGAGCGTTACCCGCACCCGCCGCTGATGCCGGTATACCCGGTTGCGCGTGGCAACAGCCGTCTGCTGATGCACCGCATCCAGCGCGACTGGTGTGCCTTGGCCGATACCGTGCTTGACCCGCGTAGCAGTGAAGCTGCCCGAACCGAAGCGCGCAAGGCCTTGCGCGAAAGCCTGACCGGGGTCTCGCCGTTGTTTGGCGAGTTCGCCTGCTTCATGAGTGATGAGCAAAGCCTGGTCGATTGCTGTCTATTGCCCATACTCTGGCGTTTGCCGGTGTTGGGTATCGAATTGCCGCGGCAAGCCAAGCCGCTGCTGGATTACATGGAGCGCCAGTTCGCCCGCGAGCCTTTTCAGGCGAGCCTGTCCTCCGTAGAACGTGAAATGCGCAAGCTTTAAGGAGCCGTTGATGAACTCCAGTCGCCCCTATCTGGTTCGAGCACTGTACGAGTGGATCGTCGACAACGATTGCACGCCCCATATGCTGGTCAATGCCGAATTCCCGAAAGTTCAGGTGCCGGATGGTTTCGCCAGTGATGGCCAGATCGTCTTGAATATCTCGCCAAGTGCCGTGCGTAGCCTGCACATGGACAATGACGCAGTCAGCTTCGAGGGCCGCTTCAGTGGTGTGGCTCACTCGCTGTTCGTGCCGGTTGGTGCAATCCTGGGTATCTACGCCCGCGAAAATGGCCAGGGTATGGTCTTCGAGCTGGAGCCGTCTTCGATGGATGGCGACGAGCTGGAAGACGATGATGTGCAGCCGGATGACGATGGCCCGCCAGACGATGGAGGGCAGCCGCCGCGTCCGACTGGCCGGCCAAGCCTGAAAGTGGTCAAGTAACAAAAAAGGCGATCCAGATGGATCGCCTTTTTTGTTTGGCCTGTCCAGGCAATCACTGAGTCAATCGATGTACTCGAACAGCTTGACGATCTTCTGCACGCCCGACACGCCCTGCACCACGGCAGTGGCCGAGTTGGCTTCTTGGCGGGTGACCAGACCCAGCAGGTAGACGATGCCGTTTTCGGTAATCACCTTGATGCGCGAGCTGGGCACGGCGTTGTCGGTCAGCATCTGGGTCTTGATCTTGGTGGTCAGCCAGGCGTCGTTGTTGCGCGCCAGAATGGAGGAGGGCTGCATCACTTGCAGCTCATTGTGTACTTTCTTGACCCGTTGGACCTGGCTGGCCGTTTGCTCCGCGAGGCTCTTGAGCTCGGCGCGTGGGGTCTGCCCGGCCAGCAGGACGATACCGTTGTAGCTGCTGACAACGATGTGCGAGCCCTTGTCCAGGTCTGGGTTGGCTTTGGAAATGTTCACGGCAGCCTTGGTCTCGATCAGCGAGTCGTCGATCTTGCTACCGATGGTGCGCGTGCCGCGATCGTCCTCGATCGGCGAATTGCGGGTAGAGGTGAGTACCGAGCTGCAACCAGTGACGCTCAGGCACAGGGTCAGGGCCATCAGGCCCAGGCGCATAGGGGTCATTCTTCACTCCCGAACAGTTGGCTGTCGATCAGATCGCACAGGCAGTGGATCGCCAGCAGGTGGACTTCCTGGATACGCGCGGTAACTGTCGAAGGCACGCGGATTTCCACGTCTTCGGGCAGCAGCAGCGAAGCCATGCCGCCGCCATCGCGACCCGTCAATGCTACGACAATCATTTCACGGTCATGTGCGGCCTGGATTGCCTGGATTACGTTGGCCGAATTGCCGCTGGTGGAGATCGCCAGCAGAACGTCACCGGGCTGGCCCAGGGCGCGGATCTGCTTGGAAAAGACTTCGTTGTAGCTGTAGTCGTTGGCGATCGAGGTCAGGGTCGAGCTGTCGGTGGTCAGCGCGATGGCTGGCAGGCTGGGACGCTCGCGCTCGAAGCGGTTGAGCAGCTCCGATGAAAAGTGCTGGGCATCGCCGGCCGAGCCGCCGTTGCCGCAGGCGAGCATCTTGCCCTCGTTGAGCAACGCATTGACCATGACCAGGCTGGCCTGCTCGATGTGCGGTGCCAGGATGTCCATTGCCTGTTGCTTGGTTTCGATGCTGGCCTCGAACAGCCGGCGAATTCGGGATTGCATGTCCATCTGGTGACCTTAAATGGGGCGGTGGCCTTTGCTAGGCGCAACAACGACCAGCCCGCGATACATAGAGCAAAAAAAACGAAGTGGGTTCAGCATTCGAAGGCGTTTTTCAGCCATTGAAGCGGTCTGCCTGCATGGTGGCTACCCTGCAGGGCGACTACGTCGAAGCGGCAGGGGTGGTTGCCCCAGTGGGCCTCCTTCTGCAGGAACAGGCTGGCGGCAAGCACCAACCGTTTCTGCTTGCGCCCGTCGATACTGTCGAGGGCGCCTCCGAAGCCCGCGTGCAACCGGTAGCGGACTTCGACGAATACTACTGTATCGGCGTCGAGCATGACCAGATCAAGCTCGCCGCCTTTGCATCGCCAGTTGCGCGCCAGCAACTGCAGCCCTTGCCCCTGAAGGTACTCAAGGGCTTGGGTTTCTGCCGCTTGCCCGGCACGGGTAGGCGATGCTGCGGCCATCAGCGCGCGGTATCAGGCAGGCGCTTGACCTGGCCGCCGCTAAACTCGGCCCAAGGCAGCTGGCGTTCGACGCGCTGGTTGGCATTGATGCTCAGGCTGCCCGAAAGGCCAAGGACGCGGTTGTCCGGTAGCGCTTTCAGTTGGCCCAGGCGCGGCGCCAGGCTGTAGGCGTCAACGCCCATGGCATACAGGCGACCGAGGCTGCCAGCGGCTTGCGGCCACTGCTGTACAACCTGTTGACGCAGGCTGTTGCTGGTGTCGAGCAGCCACGGTGTTTCACAGAAGCGGATGCCGTTCATGTCATTGTACTGGTTGATGTCACCGCTGGCGCTGTACAGGTTCGAGGTGGCATAGACCGGCACATCACCGGCGTACTGGAAGTTCAGGGTCGGCTTGATCTGCTGCGCCTGTTGTGGGGTCGAGGCGAGGAAGATGAAGTCGATGTCCTGGCGGCGCGAAGGTTGTGCAGCGATGCTGCCGCCCACCGTGCTTTGCAGGCTCTTGGCGCGGCCTTCGCTCTGGCGCAGCTGGAACAGGTCGGCAATCTGCTGGGCCAGGGCGACCGGCTGGGCGATGCGCTGGGCGGCGAGCAGGGTTCCGCCATTGCCTTCCCAGTCCTGGCGGAAGGCGGCCAGGACACGGTCACCCCATTCGCCGCTCGGCACCAGGGCTACGGCGCGGACCATGCCATCGGCGCGGGCGCGGCGGGCCACTTCACGGGCTTCGTCTTCGGCCGCCAGACCGAACTGGAACAGTTGTGGCGGCGCCTTCTGGCCAGCGTCGGCGTAGTTCAGGGCCAGCGTGGTGATCGGCAGCTGTGGTTTGGCGGCCAGTTGTTTGACCAATGGTTTTTCAAGCGGGCCGATGACCAGTTGCACGCCGGCGGCTTGCGCCTGGCGATAGAAGTCGTCCAGCGAGCCGATACGCGAGCTGTCGAACACCTGCACCGCAGGCGCTGGCTGGCCGCTTTGCTGGGCCTGGAAGTGGGCGGCCATGAAGCCATCGCGCAGGGCGCGGGCTACGCCGGCCAGCGGGCCTTCCTGAGGCAGCAGCAGGGCGATCTTGGTCAGCGGCTGGCTGGCCAGCTCCTTGAGCTTGGTCAGGGCCAGCGGCAGTTGCTGGGCGGCAGGGTGGTCCGGGTGCTGTTTGACCCAGGCTTCGATGGCCGCTTGCTGCTGCTCCAGGGTGCCAGCGCTTTTCACGGCGAAGGCCAGGCTGGTCCAGCCAGCCAGGGTCTGATCGTTGGTTGGCTGCTGCAGTTGCTCTGCAGGCAGCGAGGCGACCAAGGCCCAGATGGCGTCATTGTTGGTGCTGGCGGCCTGGCCGCCAAGCAGCGGGGCCAGCAGAATGCGCTGCTGTGCGGCAGCCAGGGCCTGGCCATCGGCTTCGAGCGCGGCGGCGTGCACACTGTAGGTGCGCGCTTGCAGTTCTGCCGGCAGTTCTGCGAGGCGCTGCAGGCTGGGGTGGGCCAGGGCGGTCAGCGCTGCTTTGGGCTGGTTGCGGCTCATGGCCAGTTCCGCCGCGAGGGTGCTGGCGAACACTTGCTGGGCCGGCTTGAGCGTGTCCAGCGGGACCTGCTCGAGAATGCGTGCGGCGCGTGGGAAGTCCTTCTGCTTGTAGGCCAGGTCGGCCGCGCTCAGGCGCAGCAGGGCGGCGTCTTCTGCAGACTTGCTGGAAGCGGCCTTTTCGAGCAGTTGCTCGATGCTGGCATCCGGGGTGCGTGGCAGTTCGCCCAGGCTGGATGAGGGCGAGCTGGCGCAGGCTGCCAGCAGGGCGGCGAGGCAGAGGGCTGTGAGCAGCCGCAGGCAAGCGATCATGTAAAGGTCCTGTTACTCGATCAAGTTGGCCGGCAATTGTACCCAAGCACTGGCCGGGGCGCGATGTTGCTGTGTCGATCCTTCACTATAGGCGGCGTGTTCCTGATCGCCGGCGAGTTTCTTTGCGCCCTGTTGCAGGCGCTCGGGCTACAATGGCGCCTTTGATCCGAATGACAGGTGTGCGCAGTGACTGATGTGGCAGGGGCTTCGAAATCCGCGGTGGGGACGCTGTATGTGGTGGCAACCCCCATCGGCAACCTCGACGACATGAGCGCCCGGGCGCTGAAGGTGCTGGCGGATGTGGCGCTGATCGCCGCCGAAGACACCCGTCATTCGATCCGCCTGCTGCAACACTTTGGCATTGATACGCCGTTGGCCGCTTGTCATGAGCACAACGAGCGTGACGAGGGCGGGCGTTTTCTCTCCAAGCTGCTGGCGGGTGAAAATGTGGCGCTCGTCTCTGATGCCGGCACGCCTCTGATTTCCGACCCGGGCTACCACTTGGTGCGTCAGGCGCGGGCCGCGGGGGTGAGCGTGGTGCCGGTGCCGGGCGCCTGTGCCTTGATCGCCGCGCTATCGGCGGCAGGCCTGCCATCGGACCGCTTCATCTTCGAAGGCTTCCTGCCGGCCAAGCAGGCAGGGCGCCGGGCGCGCCTGGAGCAGGTGAGGGAAGAACCGCGCACGTTGATCTTCTATGAAGCCCCGCATCGCATCCTGGAGTGTCTTGAAGACATGGAGGCGGTATTTGGTGGCGATCGTCCGGCGTTGCTGGCGCGCGAACTGACCAAGACCTTCGAGACCCTCAAGGGTTTGCCGCTGGCTGAGTTGCGTGCGTTCGTAGCCGGCGACAGCAATCAGCAGCGCGGTGAGTGCGTGGTGCTGGTCGGCGGATGGAGTGCGCCGGAGGGCGAGCAGGCCATCAGTGCCGAAGCACAGCGCGTGCTCGACCTGCTGTTGGCTGAGTTGCCACTGAAGCGGGCGGCGGCGCTTGCAGCGGAAATTACCGGGGTGCGCAAGAACCTCTTGTATCAACTTGCCCTGGAAAAGCAGAAAGCCGAGTAGTGGCATTTTGATATAAATGTCGGTGGCGCTTGTTCTTGCGCGCGCGTGCCGGTAACCTTGGCGGCGGAGAGTCGATCGGACAGTCGCTGCCTGTTTTTGTTCCGCAACTTTTTGTTGTGTGAGCAGCAGGGGGAGGAAAGTCCGGGCTCCATAGGGCAGAGTGCCAGGTAACGCCTGGGAGGCGTGAGCCTACGGAAAGTGCCACAGAAAATAACCGCCTAAGCACTTCGGTGCCGGTAAGGGTGAAAAGGTGCGGTAAGAGCGCACCGCACGGCTGGCAACAGTTCGTGGCTAGGTAAACCCCACTCGGAGCAAGACCAAATAGGGTTCCATCAGGCGTGGCCCGCGTCGGAACCGGGTAGGTTGCTAGAGGCGTCCAGTGATGGCCGTCGTAGAGGAATGACTGTCCTCGACAAAACCCGGCTTACAGATCGACTCTCCACCTTTCTTTCCCTGCTTGAATCGATAGCAGATCCTCTCTGGTAATACCGAAAAAATCTTACTCTTAATAAATTACTTTAACTTCGAACTCCATTCGTTTGCGTGGGTTTGATTTTTCTCGTGTTTTTCTCTCTCTGGCAGTCCTTCCACATTCCGTTGTTGCGCTAAATCTCGGTCCTGTAAGGCTTTTCCTTATGAACGTGCCTTGACGGTGCTGCGGGCGGATTCCTATAGTGTGCGCAAGTGGCAGAAAGTGGGATGAAGTGGGTTTTCTGACACAAAAAAGCTAACATTGTGGGGAATCACAGCCGTGTTCCGCGGAGCCAACGCCGTCAGCCTCGATGCAAAGGGCCGTCTCGCCATGCCGAGCCGGTACCGTGACGAGCTCGACTCACGTTGCAATGGTCAACTGATCGTGACCATTGACGCCGTAGACCCCTGCTTGTGTGTTTATCCCCTCGATGAGTGGGAACAGATAGAAGCCAAGTTGCGTGCCTTGCCATCGTTGCGTGAGGAAAACCGCCGCCTGCAGCGTTTGCTGATCGGTAATGCGGTTGACCTGGAGCTCGATGGCAGCGGGCGTTTCCTGGTGCCGCCCCGCCTGCGTGAGTACGCCAAGCTCGACAAGAAGGCGATGCTGGTGGGGCAACTGAACAAATTCCAGCTGTGGGATGAAGATGCCTGGAACGCGGTTTCGGCAGCTGACCTTGCAGCTATTCAACAACCGGGCGCCATGCCCGACGAATTGCGTGACCTGATCCTGTGACCATAGATAGCGGCTTCAACCACATTACCGTCCTGCTCGACGAAGCTGTCGAGGCATTGGCCCTGCGCGCCGACGGTTGCTATCTGGACGGCACTTTCGGCCGTGGCGGACACAGCCGTCTGATTCTCAGCAAGCTCGGGCCGCAAGGGCGGCTCTTGGGCTTCGACAAAGATCCACAGGCGATTGCCACGGGGCAAGCGCTGGCGGCCGAAGACGGCCGCTTTGTCATTGTGCAGCGCAGTTTTGCCGAGCTGGGTGCGGAAGTCGCAGCGCGCGGCCTGCACGGCAAGGTCAGTGGTGTGTTGCTGGACCTGGGCGTGTCCTCGCCGCAGCTGGATGACCCAGAGCGTGGCTTCAGCTTCCTCAATGATGGCCCGCTGGACATGCGCATGAACCCGGACCAGGGCATCAGTGCCGCCGAGTTCATCGCCACTGCGCCCGTGGAAGAAATCGCCCGCGTCTTCAAGGAGTACGGCGAAGAACGTTTTGCCGGGCGCATGGCGCGTGCCGTGGTCGAGCGCCGTGAAAAACAGCCCTTCACCCGTACCGCCGACCTGGCGGAGGTGCTCAAAGTGGCCAACCCGGCATGGGAAAAGGGCAAGAACCCGGCTACCCGTGCCTTCCAGGGCCTTCGCATTCACGTCAACAACGAGCTGGGTGACCTGGAGGCCGGCCTTGAGGCTGCGCTCGATGCGCTCGAAGTCGGTGGTCGCCTGGCGGTCATCAGTTTCCACTCGCTGGAAGATCGTATCGTCAAACTGTTCATGCGCAAGCTGGTGAAGGGTGAGGCCGACAACCTGCCGCGCAACCTGCCGGTTCAGCACAAGGTCTTCGAGCCGAAAATCAAACTCATCGGCAAGGCTCAGTTCGCCTCCGAGGCCGAGCTCAAGGCCAACCCGCGGTCGCGTAGCGCCGTGATGCGCGTGGCGGAGAAGCTGCGGTGAGCAGGCTACTTGCCAAACCCTTGCCAGGCGGAAGCTTCCTGATGCTTCTGCTGTTTGTCGGCGTGCTGGTTTCGGCCATTGCCGTGTCCTACAGTGCGCACTGGAACCGTCAACTGCTCAACACCCTGTACGGTGAATTGAACGAGCGCGACAAGGCTCAGGCCGAGTGGGGCCGGCTGATTCTTGAGCAGAGTACCTGGACTGCTGCCAGCCGCATCGAGAGCCTGGCCTCCGAGCAGTTGAAGATGCGCGTGCCATCAGCTGACGAAGTCCGGATGGTGGCGCCATGATGAAGCTCGAAGGCGCACTCTACCCGTGGCGCTTCCGCGTAGTGATCGGCTTGCTGGCGATCATGGTCGGCGCCATTTGCTGGCGCATCATCGACCTCCAGGTGGTTGACCGTGACTTCCTCAAGGGCCAGGGCGATGCACGCAGCCTGCGTCACATCCCCATCCCGGCGCACCGCGGCTTGATTACCGACCGCAACGGTGAGCCGTTGGCCGTGAGTACCCCGGTCACCACCTTGTGGGCCAACCCCAAAGAGATGCAGGCCTCCAGGGAGCGCTGGCCGCAATTGGCCGCTGCGCTGGGGCAAAACCCGCAGCAGTTGATCGAGCGCCTGACCCAGCAGGCCAACAAAGAGTTCATCTACCTGGTCCGGGGGCTGACCCCCGAGCAGGGCCAGCACGTGCTCGACCTTAAAGTGCCTGGTGTGTACGGCCTGGAAGAATTCCGCCGCTTCTATCCGGCTGGTGATGTGACTGCACACATGGTTGGCTTTACCGACCTCGACGACCACGGTCGTGAAGGGGTGGAGCTGGCCTATGACGAGTGGCTGGCCGGTGTGCCCGGCAAGCGCCAGGTGATCAAGGACCGGCGCGGCCGGCTGATCAAGGACATTCAGGTAACCAAGAACGCCAAGGCCGGGAAGACCTTGGCGTTGTCGATAGACCTGCGCCTGCAGTACCTGGCTACCCGCGAGCTGCGCAATGCCATTGCCGAACAGGACGCCAAGGCCGGCAGCCTGGTGATCATGGACGTCAAGACCGGTGAGGTCCTGGCCATGGTCAACCAGCCGACCTACAACCCCAACAACCGCCGTAGCATGTTCCCGGCGGCCATGCGCAACCGGGCGATCATCGACGTGTTCGAGCCGGGCTCCACGGTCAAGCCGATCTCCATGAGTGCGGCGTTGCAGAGCGGCCGCTGGAAGACTACCGACAAGGTCGAGGTGTACCCTGGCAGCCTGCAGATCGGTCGTTACACCATCAAGGACGTGTCGCGCAGCGAGGGCCCGATTCTTGATTTGACCGGCATCCTGATCAACTCCAGTAACGTTGGCATGAGCAAGATCGCCTTCGACATCGGCGGCGAGGCCATCTACCGCGTCATGTCCCAGGTCGGCCTGGGCCAGTACACCGGTCTTGGCTTCCCGGGTGAGCGTGTCGGCAACCTGCCCAACCACCGTGAGTGGCGCAAGGCCGAGACCGCAACCCTGTCCTATGGCTACGGCGTATCGGTGACTGCCCTGCAGCTGGTGCATGCCTACGCGGCGCTGGCCAACGACGGCAAGATGGTGCCGCTGTCGATCATCAAGGTCGACAAGGCGCCGGAAGCCGTGCAGGCCATTCCGAAGGATGTCGCCGAAACCGTTCAAGGCATGCTGCAGCAGGTGATCGAAGCGCCGCGCGGCGTCTTCCGTGCCCAGGTGCCGTTCTATCACGTGGCCGGCAAGTCCGGCACCGCGCGTAAGGCCACCGTGGGTGCCAAGGGATACACCGAAAACGCCTACCGCTCGCTGTTCGCCGGCTTCGGGCCAATGAGCGACCCGCGCTACGCCATCGTTGTGGTCATCGACGAGCCGGGCAAGGGCGGCTACTTCGGTGGTCTGGTATCGGCGCCTGTATTCAGCAAGGTCATGTCCGGCACCCTGCGCCTGATGAACGTGCCGCCAGACAACCTGCCGCCACCTGCACCTGCACCCGCCGTGCAATCGCAAGTCAATGCAGCAGCCGCCAAGGGAGGGCGTGGATGATGACAATGCCACTAAGCAAACTTTTCGCCCACGCCAGCCGTGATCCATTGATTCGTGAGCTGACCCTGGACAGCCGTAATGTGCGCCCGGGTGACTTGTTCCTGGCGGTGCCGGGTGCCAAGGTCGATGGCCGCGAGCATATCGCCGATGCCCTGGCCCGTGGCGCTGCCGCCGTGGCCTACGAAGAGCAGGGTGCCAACGTGCTGCCGCTGACCGATGCGCCGCTGATTCCGGTCAAAGGCCTGATCGCTCAGCTGTCAGATATCGCCGGGCGCTTCTACGGTGAACCGAGTCGCCAGTTGAATCTGGTCGGCGTGACCGGCACCAACGGCAAGACAAGCGTGACCCAACTGGTAGCCCAGGCGCTCGACCTGCTTGGCCAGCGCTGCGGCCTGATTGGCACCCTGGGGACCGGTTTCTACGGCGAGTTGCAGAGCGGCCGCCTGACCACGCCCGACCCGATTGCCGTGCAATCGACCCTCAACGACCTCAAGAAAGGCGGCGCCAAGGCCGTGGCCATGGAAGTGTCTTCCCATGCCCTGGAGCAAGGCCGGGTTGCCGCACTGGAATTCGACATCGCGGTGATGACCAACCTGTCCCGCGACCACCTCGACTATCACGGCAGCATGGAAGCCTATGAGTCCGCCAAGGCCAAGCTGTTCGCCTGGCCGAGCCTGCGTTGCCAGGTGGTCAACCTGGATGACGACTTTGGTCGTCGTCTGGCGGCCGACTTTGCGCGTCGCCCGAGTGTCGACCATATCGAAACCCGGCTGCTGAGCTACAGCCTGGAAAACCCTGAAGCCTCGCTGTTCTGCCGCGAAGCCGTATTCAGTGACGATGGCGTGCGCGCCACCCTCGTCACCGCCCAAGGTGAGCGTATCTTGCGCAGCCAACTGCTGGGTCGCTTCAACCTGAGCAACATGCTGGCCGCTGTCGCGACCCTGCTGGCGCTGGACTATGCGCTGGACGAGATCCTCAAGGTCACGCCGCAACTGCAGGGGCCGGTAGGCCGCATGCAGCGCCTGGGTGGCGGCGACAAGCCGCTGGTGGTGGTCGACTATGCGCACACGCCGGATGCACTTGAAAAAGTACTCGAGGCCCTGCGCCCGCACGCTCATGGCAAACTGTTGTGCCTGTTCGGCTGCGGCGGTGACCGTGATCGCGGCAAGCGCCCGCTGATGGCCGAAGTGGCCGAGCGCCTGGCCGACCGCGTACTGGTCACCGACGACAACCCGCGCACTGAAGATCCGTCGCGCATCTTCGATGACATTCGCCCCGGTTTCACCAGGCCTGGCGACGTCGAGTTCGTCGCCGGGCGTGGCGAAGCCATTGCGCACCTGATTGCCACCGCCGCTGCCAACGATGTGATCGTGCTGGCCGGCAAGGGGCACGAGGATTACCAGGAGATCAATGGCGAGCGCCATGATTTCTCCGATTTGACCGAAGCCGAAAAGGCACTTGCAGCCTGGGAGGCTCCACATGCTTAAGCCGTTGTCACTCAGCCAGCTGACCACAGCACTGAAGGGTCAACACATCGGTGGCGACGCCACGTTCACCGGCGTCAGCATCGATAGCCGCAGTGTCAGCGCCGGGCAACTGTTCGTCGCCCTGGCCGGCCCGCGTTTCGATGGCCATGACTACCTGGCGGATGTGAAAGCCAAAGGCGCAGTGGCTGCCCTGGTCGAGCGTGAAGTGGTCGGTGTCGACCTGCCGCAGTTGCTGGTCAAGGATTGCCGGGTAGCACTGGGTCAGCTCGGCGCCCTGAACCGCGCGGCTTTCGACAAGCCTGTAGTGGCCATTACCGGTTCCAGCGGCAAGACCACGGTCAAGGAAATGCTCGCCAGCATCCTGCGTACCCGTGGCCTGGTGCACGCTACCCGCGGCAACTTGAACAATGACCTCGGTGCACCGCTGACACTGCTGGAGATCGCATCGGAGCACAGCGCAGCAGTGATCGAACTGGGCGCCTCGCGCATTGGCGAAATCCGCTACACCGTGGGCCTGACGCAACCGCAGGTGGTCATCATCAACAATGCCGGTACTGCCCACGTTGGCGAATTCGGCGGCCCGGACAAGATCGTCGAAGCCAAGGGCGAGATTCTCGAAGGCCTGGGCGAAGGCGGTATTGCCATTCTCAACCTGGACGACAAAGCCTTTGATATCTGGAAGGTGCGTGCCGGTGCGCACAAGGTTGTCAGTTTCGCACGCAGCAACCCGAAGGCCGATTTCCACGCTTCAGACATTGGTCGCGATGCCCGTGGCTGCCCGTCCTTCACCCTGCATGGCGCCGGTGAAACGGTAGCCGTGCAACTCAATGTGCTGGGTGAGCACAACGTCAGCAATGCCTTGGCCGCCGCCGCCGCTGCACATGCCGTTGGTCTGAGCCTGAGCGGCATCGCCGCCGGCCTGGCTGCGGTGCAACCGGTCAAGGGGCGTACCGTGGCGCAGATCGCGCCGAACGGGGTACGGGTAATCGACGACAGTTACAACGCAAATCCCACCTCTATGTGCGCAGCCATTGATATACTCGCCGGCTTTTCCGGACGCACCGTTCTGGTGCTTGGGGATATCGGCGAATTGGGGCAATGGGCGGAAGAAGGCCACCGTCAGGTGGGTGACTACGCGCGTGGCAAGGTCGACGCCCTGTACGCAGTGGGTTCCAACATGACACATGCGGTCAAGGCGTTCGGCGCCAATGGCCGCCATTTCGCTACTCAAGCTGAGCTGATCGATGCGGTTAGCGCCGAGAATGCCAGTGACACCACTATCTTGATCAAGGGCTCGCGCAGCGCTGCGATGGAAAACGTCGTAGCGGCATTGTGCGGTGCCAGCGGGGAGAAACATTAATGCTGCTGCTGTTGGCCGAGTATCTGCAACAGTTCCACAAAGGCTTTGCGGTCTTTCAGTACCTGTCCCTGCGCGGGATTCTTGGCGTACTGACCGCATTGTCCCTGGCGCTGTGGCTGGGCCCCTGGATGATCCGTACCCTGCAAATTCGCCAGATCGGCCAGGCCGTGCGTAACGACGGCCCGCAATCGCACCTGTCCAAGTCCGGCACCCCGACCATGGGTGGTGCGCTGATCCTGTCGGCCATCGCCGTCAGCACCTTGCTGTGGGCCGACCTGAGCAACCGCTATGTTTGGGTTGTGCTGATCGTCACCCTGGCGTTCGGTGCCATTGGCTGGGTCGATGACTACCGCAAGGTGATCGAAAAGAACTCCCGTGGCCTTCCAAGCCGCTGGAAGTACTTCTGGCAGTCGGTGTTCGGCCTGGCGGCGGCAGTGTTCCTGTACAAGACGGCGCCAACCAGCGTCGAGACCACGCTGATCCTGCCGTTCATCAAGGATGTCACCATTCCACTGGGCGTCGGCTTCGTCGTACTGACCTACTTCGTCATTGTCGGCTCGAGCAACGCGGTCAACCTCACCGATGGCCTTGACGGCCTGGCAATCATGCCGACGGTGATGGTCGGCGGCGCGCTGGGCATCTTCTGCTACCTGTCGGGTAACGTGAAGTTTGCCGAGTACCTGTTGATCCCCTACGTGCCGGGCTCGGGCGAGCTGATCGTGTTCTGCGGCGCGCTGATCGGTGCCGGCCTGGGCTTCCTGTGGTTCAACACATACCCGGCGCAAGTGTTCATGGGTGACGTCGGCGCGCTGGCGCTGGGCGCCGCGCTGGGCACCATCGCCGTCATCGTGCGCCAGGAAATCGTGCTGTTCATCATGGGCGGCATCTTCGTGGTGGAAACCCTGTCGGTGGTCATCCAGGTCGCTTCCTTCAAGCTGACCGGCAAGCGCGTGTTCCGCATGGCGCCGATCCACCACCACTTTGAACTCAAGGGCTGGCCAGAGCCCCGGGTGATCGTCCGATTCTGGATCATCACCGTGATCCTGGTACTGATTGGCCTTGCAACCCTGAAACTGAGGTAGATGAGCGTGTCTTTGATCGCTTCCGACCAATTCCGCATCGTTGTCGGCCTCGGCAAGAGCGGCATGTCCCTGGTTCGCTTCCTGGCGAGCCGGGGCATTGCCTTTGCGGTCGCCGATACCCGCGAGCAACCGCCGGAACTGGAAACCCTGCGCCGTGATTACCCGCAGGTGGAAGTGCGCTGTGGTGAACTGGACGTGGACTTCCTGTGCCGCGCCAACGAGTTGTACGTGAGCCCCGGTCTGGCCTTGGCCACGCCGGCCTTGCAGCAGGCGGCCGCGCGTGGCGTGAAGCTGTCTGGCGACATAGAGCTGTTTGCTCGCCATGCCAAGGCGCCGATCATTGCCATCAGCGGTTCCAACGCCAAGAGCACCGTCACGACGCTGGTCGGTGAAATGGCCGCCAAGGCCGGCAAACGCGTGGCCGTGGGCGGTAACCTCGGTACCCCGGCGCTCGACCTGCTGGCCGATGACATCGAGCTGTACGTGCTGGAGCTTTCCAGCTTCCAGCTGGAAACCACTGACCAGCTCAACGCCGAAGTGGCGACTGTTCTGAACATCAGCGAAGACCACATGGACCGCTATAGCGGCCTTCCGGCCTACCACCTGGCCAAGCACCGGATTTTCCGCGGTGCCCGCCAGGTGGTGGTCAACCGCCAGGACGCCCTGAGCCGGCCGCTGCCGGTGGAAGGCCGACCATGCTGGACCTTCGGCCTCAACTCGCCCGACTTCAAAGCGTTTGGCCTGCGTGAAGTGGACGGTGAAAAATACCTCGCGTTCGAGTTCCAGACGCTGATGCCGGCGCGTGAACTGAAGGTTCGCGGTGCTCACAACCAGAGCAACGCCCTGGCGGCGCTGGCCCTGGGGCATGCTGCCGGCCTGCCGTTCGAGCCCATGCTCGCGGCCCTGCGCGAGTTCGGTGGCCTGGCCCACCGGTGCCAGTGGGTACGCGAGCGTAATGGCGTGAACTGGTACGACGATTCCAAGGCCACCAACGTCGGTGCTGCCCTGGCCGCCATCGAAGGCCTGGGCGCCGATATCGAAGGCAAGTTGGTGCTGATCGCCGGTGGTGACGGCAAAGGTGCTGAATTCACTGCGCTGCGCGAGCCGGTCAAGCGTTTCTGCCGCGCCGTGGTATTGCTCGGCCGTGATGCCGAGCGCCTGGCCGAGGCCTTGGGCGATGCCGTGCCACTGGTTCGGGTCAAGACGCTTGACGATGCCGTACAGCAGTGTGCCGAACTGGCCCAGGCCGGCGATGCCGTGCTGCTGTCGCCAGCATGCGCCAGCCTCGACATGTTCAAGAACTTCGAGGAACGGGGGCGTCTGTTCGCCCAGGCAGCGGGAGGTCTCGCATGATCTTCGGCATCTTCAAACCCTACCCGTCGCCGCTGATCAGCGGCCGTGGCGTCGACCTGGACTTCCCGATGCTCGCCGGTTGCCTGGCCTTGCTGGGCCTGGGCCTGGTGATGATCACTTCTGCCTCCTCGGAAGTGGCTGCTGTACAGTCCGGCAACCCGCTGTATCACATGTTCCGCCACCTGGTGTACGTGTTCCTCGGCCTGGTGGCCTGCGGTGCAACCATGCTGGTGCCGATCGCCACCTGGCAGCGCATGGGCTTCATGATGCTGCTTGGCGCCTTCGGCCTGCTGGTCCTGGTCCTGGTGCCGGGTATCGGCCGTGAGGTTAACGGCTCCATGCGCTGGATCGGTTTCAGCTTCTTCAACGTGCAGCCTTCGGAAATCGCCAAGGTGTTCGTGGTCATCTACCTGGCTGGCTACCTGGTACGCCGACAGACCGAGGTGCGCGAAACCTGGATGGGCTTCTTCAAGCCGTTCATCGTACTGCTGCCCATGGCCGCCTTGCTGCTGATGGAACCGGACTTTGGCGCCACCGTGGTCATGATGGGCGCGGCGGCGGCCATGTTGTTTCTGGGTGGGGTGGGGCTGTTCCGCTTCAGCCTGATGGTGGTGCTGGCGGTGCTGGCGGTATTTGTCCTGGTCCAGGCGCAGCCCTACCGGATGGCGCGCCTTATTACGTTCACCGACCCCTGGGCCGATCAGTTCGGCTCCGGCTACCAGCTGACCCAGGCACTGATCGCCTTCGGCCGTGGCGAGTGGCTGGGCGTTGGCCTGGGCAACAGCGTGCAGAAGCAGTTCTACCTGCCTGAAGCGCACACCGACTTCGTGTTCTCGGTCCTGGCGGAAGAACTGGGCGTGGTCGGCTCGCTGCTGACCGTCGCGCTGTTCGTGTTCGTCACCGTGCGCGCCCTGTACATCGGCCTGTGGGCCGAGAAGGCCAAACAGTTCTTTGCCGCCTACATGGCGTTCGGCTTGGCTTTCCTGTGGATTGGCCAGTTCCTGATCAACATCGGTGTGAACGTCGGCCTGCTGCCGACCAAGGGCCTGACCCTGCCGTTTCTCAGTTACGGGGGGAGCTCGCTGGTGATCTGCTGCGCCTGCGTAGGCCTGTTGCTGCGCATCGAGTGGGAGAGCCGCACGCATCTGGGCAGTGAGGAGCACGAATTCAGCGAAAGCGATTTTGCCGAGGAGACCAGTCATGGCCGCTGAAGGCAAAAATGTATTGATCATGGCCGGCGGCACCGGGGGGCACGTATTCCCGGCGCTGGCCTGCGCCCGTGAGTTCCAGAAGCGCGGTTACAGCGTGCACTGGTTGGGCACCCCGCGTGGCATCGAGAACGAGTTGGTGCCACAGGCGGGTTTGCCATTGCATCTGATTCAGGTCAGCGGCTTGCGCGGCAAGGGCAAGCTGTCGTTGCTCAAGGCGCCTTTCACGTTGGTCAAGGCCGTGCTGCAGGCACGGCGCATCATTCGCCAGCTCAAGCCCGTATGTGTCTTGGGCTTTGGCGGCTATGTGACCGGCCCCGGCGGCGTGGCCGCGCGGCTGTGCGGCGTGCCACTGGTGATCCATGAGCAGAACGCCAGGGCCGGTACCGCCAATCGGTTGCTGGTGCCACTCTCGGCGCGGGTCTGCGAAGCTTTCCCGAACACCTTCGAGGCCAGCGACAAGCGTCGCACCACCGGCAACCCGGTGCGCCCGGAACTCTTCATGGACGCGCAACGCGTGCCCTTGGGCGAGCGCCGCGCACGCCTGTTGGTGCTCGGTGGCAGCCTGGGTGCGGAACCATTGAACAAATTGTTGCCTAAGGCCCTGTCTGAAGTGCCCGCGGCGCTGCGGCCAGAGGTGTTCCACCAGGCAGGCAAGCAGCACGCACCGATCACCGCCGAGCGTTATCACGAGGTGGGCGTCGAGGCTCAGGTAGAGCCCTTCATCAACGACATGGCCCAGGCTTATGGCTGGGCCGACCTGGTGGTGTGCCGGGCCGGTGCCCTGACTGTCAGCGAACTGGCGGCAGCAGGCCTGCCTTCGATGCTGGTGCCTTTGCCCCACGCGATCGACGATCACCAGACCCACAACGCCCAATATCTGGCCCGCGAAGGCGCTGCCTTCCTGATGCCACAAGCGACAACTGGCGCAGCGCAACTCGCTGAACGCCTGAACGAGGTGCTGATGCAACCCGAGAAACTCAACGTCATGGCTGGCACCGCACGGCGCCTGGCCAAACCTGCTGCAACCAGCACCGTGGTCGATATCTGCCTGGAGGTGGCCCATGGTTGAGAGCCAGAAAGCCATGCCCCAGCCGAAGATGGGCCGTATTCGCCGCATTCACTTCGTCGGCATCGGCGGCGTGGGCATGTGCGGTATTGCCGAAGTGTTGCTGAACCTGGGCTATGAAGTGTCCGGTTCGGACCTTAAAGCCTCGCCGGTGACCGAGCG
This sequence comes from Pseudomonas sp. NBRC 111139, assembly GCF_001753955.1. NCBI lineage: Bacteria > Pseudomonadati > Pseudomonadota > Gammaproteobacteria > Pseudomonadales > Pseudomonadaceae > Pseudomonas > Pseudomonas sp. NBRC 111139. The sequence goes on along the minus strand of NZ_BCBP01000018.1, from coordinate 7,188 downwards.
CCTGGAGTCCTTTGGCGCTGAGATCTTCGTCGGCCACCGCGCCGAGAACGCTGCCACCGCCGATGTGTTGGTGGTGTCCAGCGCCATCAACCCGGCCAACCCGGAAGTTGCCACCGCACTGGAGCGGCGCATTCCGGTGGTGCCGCGTGCCGAGATGCTCGCCGAGCTGATGCGTTACCGCCATGGCGTGGCCGTTGCCGGTACTCACGGCAAGACCACCACGACCAGCCTGCTGGCTTCAGTGTTCGCCGCCGGTGGCCTGGACCCAACCTTCGTTATCGGTGGCCGTCTTACCGCTGCCGGGACCAATGCGCAGCTGGGCACCAGCCGCTACCTGATCGCTGAAGCAGACGAAAGCGATGCCAGCTTCCTGCACCTGCAGCCGATGGTCGCGGTTGTCACCAACATCGACGCCGACCACATGGCGACCTACGAAGGTGACTTCAACAAGCTGAAGAAAACCTTCGTCGAGTTCCTGCACAACCTGCCGTTCTATGGGCTGGCGGTGATGTGCCTGGACGACCCGGTGGTTCGCGAGATCCTGCCGCAGGTCAAGCGTCCTACCGTGACCTACGGCTTCAGCGAAGAGGCCGACATCCGCGCCATCAATGTGCGTCAGCAGGGCATGCAGACCCACTTCACCGTGCTGCGCCGTGATCGCGAGCCGTTGGAGGTTTCGGTGAACATGCCCGGCAACCACAACGTGCTCAACGCCCTGGCGACCATCGCCATCGCCACTGACGAAGGCATTACTGACGAGGCCATCGTCCAGGGCCTGTCCGGCTTCCAGGGTGTCGGTCGTCGCTTCCAGGTATACGGCGAGCTGCCGGTCGAAGGCGGCAGTGTGATGCTGGTCGACGACTACGGTCATCACCCCACCGAAGTGGCGGCGGTGATCAAGGCTGTGCGCGGTGGCTGGCCAAGCCGCCGCCTGGTGATCGTCTACCAGCCGCACCGCTACAGCCGCACCCGCGACCTGTACGACGATTTCGTCCAGGTGCTGGGCGATGCCAACGTGCTGCTGCTGATGGAGGTCTACCCGGCCGGCGAAGAGCCGATCCCCGGTGCCGACAGCCGTCAGCTGTGCCACAGCATCCGCCAGCGCGGCAAGCTGGACCCGATCTACATCGAGCGCGGCGTCGAGCTGGCACCGCTGGTCAAGCCACTGCTGCGCGCTGGCGACATTTTGATCTGTCAGGGTGCCGGTGATGTCGGCGGCCTGGCCCCGCAGTTGATGAAAAGCCCGCTGTTCGCAGGCGCCAAGCAGGAGAAGTCGAAATGACCAGCGCCTACGACAAGCTGCAGTCGACCCTGGACGTCAAGGCGTTCGGCCGCGTCGCCGTGCTGTACGGTGGCAAGAGCGCCGAGCGTGAGGTGTCGCTGAAATCTGGCGCCGCAGTGATCGATGCGCTGAGCACTGCCGGCGTCGACGTGGTTGGCATCGACGTCGGTGACGACCTGCTCGCACGCCTGCAGAGCGAGAAGATTGACCGCGCCTTCATCATCCTCCACGGCCGTGGCGGTGAAGACGGGAGCATGCAAGGTTTGCTGGAGTGCCTGGGCATCCCCTACACCGGCAGCGGCATCCTGGCTTCGGCGCTGGCGATGGACAAGCTGCGCACCAAGCAGGTGTGGCAGAGCCTGGGCATTCCCACGCCACGCCACGCGGTGCTGGCGAGCGAAAGCGATTGTTTGCAGGCCAGTACGGAACTGGGCTTCCCGCTTATCGTCAAACCCGCCCATGAAGGCTCTAGCATCGGCATGGCCAAGGTGAACAGCGCCCAGGAACTGGTCGCCGCCTGGCAGGACGCCGCCAAATACGATTCCCAGGTACTGGTGGAGCAGTGGATCCACGGTCCGGAGTTCACCATCGCGGTACTGCGCGGCCAGGTGCTGCCGCCGATCGCCCTGGGTACGCCGCACGTGTTCTACGACTACGACGCCAAGTACATCGCCAACGATACCCAGTACCGCATCCCGTGCGGGCTGGATAGCGTCAAGGAACAGGAACTGATCGACCTGACCGCGCGCGCCTGCGATGCCATTGGCATCGAAGGCTGGGGGCGGTTGGACGTGATGCAGGACGAGCAGGGCCAGTTCTGGCTGCTCGAAGTCAACACCGCACCAGGCATGACAGATCATAGCCTGGTGCCCATGGCGGCCCGCGCGGCTGGCCTGGACTTCCAGCAACTGGTGCTGGCAATCCTGGCCGAAAGCGTGGCGACGCGAGGTTAATAACCATGCAAGGCGCGATGATACGTCAGCAGCAACCCGTTACCGGCCGTAGCAAGCCGGTGCCGCGTGGTGCCAGCCGGCTGGTGGCCGACGAGCCCGTATCGGCGCGCCTGCCCCGGCCAAGCCTGGGCGGCCTCAAGCGCTTGCTGTGGCCGGTGTTGCTGGTGGCGGCCGGCTTTGGTGCCTACGAGGGCGCCATTCGCCTGATGCCGTACGCAGACCGCCCGATCACCAAGATCGATGTGCAGGGCGACCTCAGCTACATCAGTCAGCAGTCGGTGCAGCAGCGTATCGCGCCCTACGTGGCGGCGAGCTTCTTCAGCGTCGACCTGCCAGCGATGCGGGCCGAGCTCGAGCAGATGCCGTGGATCGCCCACGCCGAAGTGCGCCGGGTGTGGCCCGACGAGGTGGTGATCCGCCTTGAAGAGCAGCTGCCGGTGGCACGCTGGGGGGACGCAGCCCTGCTCAACAACCAGGGTCAGGCTTTCACCCCGCGCGAGCTGGCCAACTATGAGCACCTGCCGCAGCTGGCCGGGCCGCAGCGTGCTCAGCAACAAGTCATGCAGCAGTATCAGGTATTGAGCCAGATGCTGCGCCCCTTGGGCTTTTCCATCGCTCGCCTGGAGCTGCGCGAGCGAGGCAGCTGGTTCCTGACCACTGGTGCGAGCAGTGCCGGGCCAGGCATCGAGTTGCTGCTGGGGCGCGATCATCTGGTGGAGAAGATGCGCCGTTTCATTGCCATTTACGACAAGACACTCAAAGACCAGATCACCACTATCGCCCGCATTGATCTGCGTTATTCCAACGGACTTGCCGTTGGTTGGCGGGAACCGATTGCACCGACGACGGCCCAACCCGCCGTTGCGAAGAATTAGAGAGAGGCAGGACCATGGCAAACGCGCATAGCGGCAAAATGATCGTCGGGCTGGACATTGGCACCTCCAAGGTGGTGGCGCTGGTGGGCGAAGTGGGCGAAGACGGCACCCTGGAAATCGTCGGGATCGGCACCCATCCGTCCCGTGGCCTGAAAAAAGGCGTGGTGGTGAACATCGAGTCCACCGTGCAGTCGATCCAGCGCGCCGTGGAAGAGGCGCAGCTGATGGCCGGCTGCCGTATCCACTCGGCGTTCGTCGGTGTGGCCGGTAATCACATCCGCAGCCTGAACTCCCACGGCATCGTTGCCATCCGTGACCGCGAGGTCAGCCTGGCCGACCTGGAGCGCGTACTCGACGCCGCCCAGGCCGTGGCGATTCCGGCCGACCAGCGCGTGCTGCACACCTTGCCGCAGGACTATGTGATCGACAACCAGGAAGGCGTGCGCGAGCCGCTGGGCATGTCTGGCGTGCGTCTGGAAGCCAAGGTTCACGTGGTCACTTGCGCCGTCAACGCCGCCCAGAACATCGAGAAGTGTGTGCGCCGCTGCGGCCTGGAAATCGACGACATCATCCTCGAACAGCTGGCTTCGGCCTACTCGGTGCTGACCGATGATGAAAAAGAACTGGGCGTGTGCCTGGTGGACATCGGTGGCGGCACCACCGACATCGCCATCTTCACCGAGGGCGCCATCCGCCACACGGCGGTCATCCCGATTGCTGGCGACCAAGTGACCAACGACATCGCCATGGCCCTGCGGACCCCGACCCAGTACGCCGAAGAAATCAAGATCCGCTACGCCTGTGCCTTGGCCAAACTGGCTGGCGCTGGCGAGACCATCAAGGTGCCGAGCGTGGGCGATCGCCCACCGCGCGAGCTGTCGCGCCAGGCCCTGGCCGAGGTGGTGGAGCCACGTTACGACGAGCTCTTTACCCTGATCCAGGCCGAACTGCGCCGCAGCGGCTACGAAGACCTGGTGCCCGCCGGCATCGTCCTCACTGGCGGCACCGCGAAGATGGAAGGCGCCGTGGAACTGGCCGAGGAAATCTTCCACATGCCGGTACGCCTGGGCGTGCCGCACAGCGTTCGGGGGCTGAGCGACGTGGTGCGCAACCCGATCTATTCCACCGGTGTGGGCTTGCTCACCTACGGTCTGCTGAAGCAGTCCGAGGATTTGGCCCTGACCGGTAACAGCAACAGCAGCAGCAACAGCTATGGCGATGAACCGAAGGCCCCAGTGCTTGAACGCTTCAAGAAGTGGGTCCAGGGCAACTTCTAAGTTTCAAAGCAGTAGTGGTAGGCGCAACAACTAGAGAACTGTAAGGAGAGGGAAAATGTTCGAGCTCGTAGACAACGTCCCGCAAAGTCCGGTCATCAAAGTGATCGGCGTAGGTGGTGGTGGCGGCAACGCCGTCAATCACATGGTCAAGAGCAGCATCGAAGGCGTGGAATTCATCTGCGCCAACACCGATGCCCAGGCGCTGAAAAACATTGGCGCGCGCACCATCCTGCAATTGGGCACGGGTGTGACCAAGGGCCTGGGTGCCGGTGCCAATCCGGAAGTCGGCCGTCAGGCCGCGCTGGAAGACCGTGAGCGCATCGCTGAAGTGCTGCAGGGCACCAACATGGTGTTCATCACCACCGGCATGGGTGGCGGTACCGGTACCGGTGCAGCGCCAATCATTGCCGAAGTGGCCAAGGAAATGGGTATCCTCACCGTTGCAGTGGTGACCCGTCCGTTCCCGTTCGAAGGCCGCAAGCGCATGCAGATCGCCGATGAAGGCATCCGCATGCTGGCTGAAAGCGTCGACTCGTTGATCACCATCCCCAACGAGAAGCTGCTGACCATCCTGGGCAAGGATGCCAGCCTGCTGTCTGCCTTCGCCAAGGCTGACGATGTACTGGCCGGTGCCGTACGCGGTATCTCCGACATCATCAAGCGCCCAGGCATGATCAACGTCGACTTCGCCGACGTGCGCACCGTGATGGGTGAAATGGGCATGGCCATGATGGGTACTGGCTGCGCCAGCGGCCCGAACCGTGCACGTGAAGCCACCGAGGCAGCTATCCGTAACCCGCTGCTGGAAGACGTCAACCTGCAGGGCGCCCGCGGTATCCTGGTGAACATCACCGCAGGCCCGGACCTGTCGCTGGGTGAGTACTCCGACGTGGGTAGCATCATCGAAGCCTTCGCCTCCGACCACGCGATGGTCAAGGTCGGCACCGTGATTGACCCGGACATGCGTGACGAACTGCACGTGACCGTGGTGGCCACTGGTCTGGGCGCACGCATCGAGAAGCCTGTGAAGGTGGTCGACAATACCCTGCAGACTGCCCAGCAGGCGTACGAAGCGTCCAATCCTGCGCCGGTGCGCCAGGAGCAGCCAGCGGTCAACTACCGTGACCTGGAGCGCCCGACCGTCATGCGCAACCAGGCGCATGCAGGTGCTGCCGCAGCCGCTAAACTGAACCCTCAGGATGACCTGGACTACCTCGATATCCCGGCATTCCTGCGTCGTCAGGCTGATTAATGGAATTTATCAGGGGTATAAAGGTGATTGGTATTCATCAAAGGTTGGGTCTGTTATCATCCCCAGCCTTTGTTGATACCTGTTCGCAATTTGCGCTGAAGCGGCCAATGCCATGATTAAACAACGCACCCTGAAGAATACCATCCGTGCCACAGGTGTCGGTCTGCACTCCGGGGAGAAGGTTTACCTGACCCTCAAGCCTGCACCTGTTGACACCGGCATCGTCTTCCGCCGCGCCGACCTCGACCCTGTGGTCGAGATCCCTGCGCGTGCGGCCAACGTCGGCGAGACAACCATGTCGACGACGTTGGTCAACGGTGACGTCAAGGTCGATACGGTCGAGCACCTGCTCTCCGCCATGGCGGGCTTGGGCATCGATAACGCCTACGTCGAGCTCTCCGCCTCGGAAGTGCCGATCATGGATGGCAGCGCCGGTCCTTTTGTATTCCTGATTCAGTCTGCCGGCCTGGAAGAACAGGACGCAGCCAAGAAGTTCATCCGCATCCTGCGTGAGGTAACCGTGGAAGAGGGCGACAAGCGCGCCACGTTCCTGCCTTTCGAAGGTTTCAAGGTGAGCTTCGAGATCGATTTCGATCACCCGGTGCTTCGCAACCGGACCCAGAGCGCCAGCGTCGACTTTTCCAGCACGTCGTTCGTGAAGGAAGTCAGCCGCGCGCGTACTTTTGGCTTCATGCGTGACATCGAGTACCTGCGCAAGCACAACCTTGCGTTGGGTGGCAGTGTCGAGAACGCCATCGTGGTCGATGAGGACGGCGTGCTCAACGAAGACGGCCTTCGTTACGAAGACGAATTCGTCAAGCACAAGATCCTCGACGCCATCGGCGATCTGTACCTGCTGGGCAACAGCCTGATCGGCGAGTTCAAGGGCTTCAAGTCCGGCCACGCGCTGAACAACCAGCTGTTGCGCAAGCTGATTGCTGAAACCGATGCCTGGGAAGTGGTCACTTTCGAAGATGCCAGCACGGCACCGATCTCGTACATGCGCCCTGTTGCGGCCGTGTAAGTTCGAACACTCTCTAGTTCATTAAGGCCACCTTCGGGTGGCCTTTTTTATGGCTTGCCCTGAGCGTGGGCAGCCAACCGTTCCAGTGCGGCGCGCAGTTTGGGGTCGGTAATGCCCTCGGCGGTGTCGCGCAGGCTCTCGGCCGCGCTGTTCGAAAGCTCGGCCGCATGCCCGCCACGCTTGGCCGGTACCAGCGGCGGCTGTACCTTGTACAGGATGCGCCTGAGGTTGCCGAATGCTTCCATGGCCTGCAGGGCCGCCAACAAGCGCTTCTGCTGGTAGCGCAGGCGGGTTGCCCAATGGCCGTCGGTAACCACCAGCAACAAAGTACCATCGCGCCAGGACGCCACATGGCAGTGCTCGCGGGCAGCCGGTTGCAACTGGCTTTCCAGCAGGCGCTGCAAGTGCTCCAGGCGCTCGGCCTGGTTCAGCAGCAGGCGCAGCGGGCGCACCTGGCGCAGCAGGGCGGAAGGTGGCTGGGCGGGGGAGGGTTTGTAGGCCATGGGGGTACGCGTGAGGTGACGT